>NZ_SMKG01000270.1 GCF_004348525.1 Micromonospora sp. 15K316
CGCCGGCCCCGATCACGAGGTCGGCGGTGGCGCCGAACTCCGGCGCCGCCGCCGACCTCTGATCCACGGGCGATCGTCGGCGCTTCCCGTACGTGGGCGTCAGCGGCGACGCCCGGATGGAGTCACCGTGAACCAGCACGACCTGGACGTCCTCGGCGAGATTCAGCGGCGGGTGCTCTGGCTCGCCACCCGGATCGTGGACGCCGCCAACCACGACCGCGACGCCGGCGACGGTGTGAAGGTCGGCGGGCACCAGGCGTCCAGCGCCTCGCTGGTCACCGCGATGACCGCGCTCTGGTTCGCCCACCTGGACGCCGCGGACCGGGTGTCGGTGAAGCCGCACGCCTCGCCGGTCTACCACGCCATCCAGTACCTGCTGGGCAACCTCGACCGCTCCTACCTGCCCCGGCTGCGGGCGCGGGGCGGCCTCCAGTCCTACCCGTCGCGCACCAAGGACCCGGACGGGGTCGACTTCTCCACCGGCTCGGTCGGCCTCGGCGCGGCGGCGCCGCTCTTCGCGGCGGCCACCCGGCGTTACGTCGACGCGCACTTCGGCCCCCGGCCCCGGTCCCGGTTCATCGCGCTGATCGGCGACGCCGAACTGGACGAGGGGAACATCTGGGAGGCCGTCGCCGACCCGGCCACGACCGGGCTGGGCAACGTCATGTGGCTTGTCGACTTCAACCGCCAGTCGCTCGACCGGGTGGTTCCCGGCGTGCGGATCAACCAGTGGCGGGGCCAGTTCGAGGCGGCCGGTTGGCACGTGGTGGAGGTCAAGTACGGTCGCCGGCTCGCGGCGGCGTACGACCGTCCGGGCGGCGAGGCGCTGCGGGACTGGATCGACGCGATGCCCAACGAGCAGTACCAGTCGCTGTTCGGGCTCGCCGGGCCGGAGCTGCGCATGCAGTTCCTCGACGGCGCGCCCGAGGCGGTCGCCACGTTCATCGCGGACGTACCGGACGACGAGCTGGGTCCGCTCGTCACCGACCTCGGCGGGCACGACCTCGCGGCGCTGCTCGACGCGTACGCCCAGTGCGACGCGGTCACCGACCGGCCCAGCGTGGTCTTCGCGTACACGGTGAAGGGCTGGGGGCTGCCGATCGCCGGCAACCCGCGCAACCACTCGGCGCTACTCACGTCCCAGCAGGTCGACGCGCTGCGCGCCGCGCACGGCCTGACCCTCGACACGGAGTGGGACCGGCTCGACCCGGCGTCGCCGGCCGGCATCCGGGCCGGTGAGCGACGGGAGGCGCTGTCCCGGCCGCCGCGCGAGCGTGCGCTGGGGGTCGCCGTCCCGGAGTCCACGAAGGTACGCGCCAACAAGCCGATCTCCACCCAGGAGGTCTTCGGCCGGGTCCTGGTGGATCTGGCCCGGGACCCGGAGTTGGGGCGGTACCTGGTGACCACCGCACCGGACGTGGCCACCTCCACCAACCTCGCCGGTTTCATCAACAAGACCGGCGTGTTCGCGCCGACCGCGCAGCGCTCCTGGAGCGAGGACCGGATGCTGCGCTGGACCGAGAACCCCGCCGGCCAGCACATCGAGCTGGGCATCTCGGAGATGAACCTGTTCCTGCTGCTGGGGCAGCTCGGCCTGTCGTGGGACCTCTCCGGCCAGCCGCTGCTGCCGGTCGGCACGGTGTACGACCCGTTCGTGCTCCGTGGCCTGGACGCGTTCCTGTACGGCACGTACTCCGGTTCCCGTTTCGTGATCGCCGGCACCCCGTCCGGGGTCACGCTCGCTCCCGAGGGCGGTGCGCACCAGTCGACAATCACCGCCTCGGTCGGGCTGGAGCTGCCCGGGGTGACGTTCATCGAGCCGGCGTACGCGGTCACCCTGGACTGGCTGCTCTGCGACGCGCTCGGGCAGATGGCGGGTGGGGTGGCGCCGTCGACGACGGCGGCGCCGGCCGAGGACGGGGCGTACTACTTCCGCCTCAGCACCCGCCCTGTGGACCAGGCGCCGTTCGAGGCGGCACGGGCCCGGCTCGGCGACGCGGTGCTGCGCCGGCAGGTGGTCGCCGGGGCGTACCGGCTGGTCGACGCCCATCAGGCGTATCCGCACCTGGCGGACGCGCCGGTGGTGCAGCTGGCCGCCTCCGGCGCGGTGCTGCCCGAGGTGCTGGTCGCCGCCGCCGAGCTGGCCGACGAGGGGATCGCCGCGCACGTCGTGGACGTCACCTCCCTGGACCGGATCTACCGGGCCTGGCAGCGCACCCTGCGTCAGGGCGTGCGGACGGCGACCGTGCCGAGCGTGCCCGGCGCGCTCCGCTCCGCCTTCGGCGACCGCGCTCCGGTGGTGACCGTGCACGACGCGGCCTCGCACGCGATGGCCTGGCTCGGCTCCGCCCTGGGGGTGCCGACGGTGCCGCTCGGGGTGGACGAGTTCGGCCAGTCCGGTAGCGTCGCCGAGCTGTACGAGCTGCACGACCTGCTTCCCGGCAGCATCGTCAACGCCGCCCTGGCCGCGCTCTCGCTCCGCCGCTGACCCGCCCACGCCGCGGGCCCGGCTGGAGGCGAAGGGCATCCCCACTCGGGCGGACAGCGCCCACTCTCCGTTCGCGGCGACGGCTGCATGCTCGCCCGGACGAAGGACGAGCGGCCGAGACCGACCGGGACCTACCGGGGCCGACCGGAGTCAGCGGGTGGGCGTGGGCGTGACGGGGACCTGCTCGCCCGCCTTCGGGTCCTGGATCACATGACGCTCCAGGTTCACCTGGGCCTCGCCGGTGCCGCCGACCGTGATGTCGTCGTACGCCTGGAGCAGCTTGTCCCGGTCGAAGTAGAGCACGCTCATCGAGAGCGGCGTGGGCTTCTCCCCCTCCAACCCGCGCAGCCCGGCGCCGCCGGTGGAGCCCTCCACCAGCAGCTGGGTCGGCATCCGCCCCGGCTGCTCGGGCAGCTTCGAGACCTGCCGGGCATGGGTGTGCCCGGCCAGCACGAGCGGACAGGCGCCGGCGAGCGGCCCGGCCGACGCCGGATCGTGCACCAGCGCGATGTTCACCGGGCGAGGCGACTTGCCGATCGTCTGGGCGAGCTGCTCGCCGGCCCCGATCACCTGATCGGCCACCTGCTGGGTCAACCCGCTGCCCGCGGGCGAGGTGTTCTTGTCCGGGGTGAACCGCGGGTCACCGATGCCGGCGATGGTCAGCCCGGCGACCGTGGTGGTCGAGTTGTTCAGCACGATCGCGTTCGGCTGGCGGGCGACCGCCGCGGCGGTCCGCGCCGAGTCGTGGTTGCCCCGGATGTAGACGTAAGGCTTACGCAGCAACCCGATCGAGCCGACGAAGGACGCCTCCGGTTCGCTGCCCCAGTCGGTGATGTCCCCGGTGTCGATCACCACGTCGATGTCGAACTGCTCCACCACCGTGCGGATCAGCTGCCACCCGGTCGGGTTGAGATGCATGTCCGAGACGTGCAGCACCCGGGTGGTCTCGGGCGCGGGCTCGAACACCGGCAGCGCCGAGACGGTCGTGTAGAGCTGGCTGACGTTGCCCACCAGCCGCTGGAGCTGCTCGGCGTACCTGGTGTAGTCGTTGGCTATCCGTCGCGCGTCACCGACGATCGCCGGCGCGTTGACCAGCAGCCCCTCGTACCGCGGCTCCTCGATCGCCTGCGGACGCAGCGTCGCCGCGGCCGCGCCCAGGCTGCTGAGGGTGACCCCCAACGCGAGCGCGCCGGCCACCGCGGTGCGGCGTACGTTCCGGAACACCAGCGCGGCCAGCAGCAGGGTCGCCAGCACCGCGGAGGCGACGGTACGCAGACCGAGCCGCATCACCCCGGACCGGACATCCTCGACCGCCGAGATGCTGGCCCGCTGGATGCTCGCCGGGTCGTCGATCAGCGCCTTGGTACGTCCCTGGTCGAGCGCGCCGAGCCGGACGGTCAGGTGGGTCGGCCCGTCGTGGCTGTCCAGCAGCAGCGCGCCGAGCGGCGGGATGTCGACGGTGGTCCCGCCCGAGGTGGTGGGGGAGAGGGTGAGGGTCGCCTGGAACGGACCGATGTCCGTGTCGACCCGGCCGCCGGCGAGCACGCCGAGCGTGACCCCGACGAGGGTCACCAGCAGCACGGCCAGGGTCACCCCGGCCATGCGCAGCGGATCGCGTCGACCGGTCCGGTCGACGCCGCGCCGCAGCGGCCAGCGACGCCGGCGAGCCGCCGGGTCGTCGGCGGCGCGCTGTTCGTTCTGCTCCCCGTCCATGCTGGAAATGTCGACCCTCCGGTCAGCTCCGCCCGGCTCCGCCGTCGGCGAAGACCAGCCTCAGCAGGCGGTCGTCCTCCGGCACCGGGTCGCCCCGACCGTCGTGGTTGGAGGTGGACACCCAGATCGACCCGTCGGGGGCGGCGGCCACGGCCCGGAGACGGCCGTAGCGGTCGCTGAGCAGCTCCTGCGGCTGCCCGAGCAGGGTGCCCGTGTCGGTCAGCTCGATCACCCAGAGCCGCTTGCCGCGCAGGCAGGCGGTGACCAGGAGCCGGTCCACCGCGGCCAGACCCGAGCAGGAGGCGTCGGAGGTCGGCCACTGGGTGATCGGATTGACGAAGCGTTTGTCGTCGCCGCGCCCCTCGACCACCGGCCAGCCGTAGTTCTTCCCCGCGACGATCTGGTTGATCTCGTCCCAGGTGTTCTGGCCGAACTCCACCGCGTACATCCGCTTGGCGGCGTCCCAGGCGAAGCCCTGCACGTTGCGGTGCCCCAGCGACCAGACCGGCGAGCCGGGGAACGGGTTGCCCGCCGCCGGTGCGCCGTCCCGGGTGATCCGCAGGATCTTGCCACCGAGGCTCTTCACGTCCTGCGCGTTCGGGCGTTCCCCGGCGTCCCCGGTGCTCGCGTAGAGCTGGCCGTCGGGCCCGAACCCGAGCCCGCCCCCGTTGTGGACGGAGGCCTTCGGGATGCCGGTCACGATGGGCTTCGGCTCGCCGCCGAGCTGGAGCCGGGCGATCCGGTTGTCCTGCTCCGTCGTGTAGTAGACGAAGAGCGTCCGGTCCCGCTGGTAGTCGGGGGAGACCGCCAGGCCGAGCAGTCCGCCCTCGCCGGCCGCGGCCACTCCGGGGATGGTCTGCGCGACCGTCACCCGCAGCCCCTCCGGCCCCGACTCCGGGCCGACCTTCAGAATCCGGCCGCTGTCCCGTTCGGTGACCAGGGCACCGCCGTCGGGCAGGAAACCGATCGCCCAGGGCACCCGCAGGCCCTTGGCCAGCACCGTGGCCACCGCCTGCCGGCCCGCTCCGCCCTGGCTGGCCGAGGCCGAGGGGGTGGGGAAGTTCGGCGGCTCGCCCGCCGGGTCGGGCTCCGGTTCACCGAAACTGCATCCGGTGGCCGCCAGCAGCAGCGCCGCGCAACACGCCGCGAGTGCCCCACGGGCGCGGCGGACGCGGGGGTACGGGGGACGGGCGCTCACCCGGCCCAGGGTATCCCGCCGGGCCGTCGTCGGCGCGCGGTAGGACCGCTTCGCCCGCACGGTCCGTACGAACGCGCAGGCCGCCGGGCGCGGGTGCCGGCGACGGGCGCGGTCACCGACGGGGCTATCGTCGGCGGGCGTGAAGGTATGGATTCCGCACCAGGCCGGGCTGGCGCTCCTCGGCGAGCTGCCCCCCGAGGTCACCGTCGAGGTCGCCGAGCGTCCGGAGGAGCTCCCGTCCGAGCCGGCCGGCGTCCGTTTCTGGGTGCCGCCCTTCCTCTCCGGTGGCGACGCCGCGGCGTTCCTGGACGAGCTGCCCGACCTCGAGGTGGTGCAGCTGCTCTCCGCCGGCGCGGACGCCTGGGTGGATCGGACGCCCGAGGGGGTGACGCTCTGCGACGCCCGCGGCGTACACGACCCGTCGACCGCCGAGTGGGTGGTCACCGCGATCCTCACCCAACTGCGGTCGTTCCCGGCCTTCGTCCGGGCGCAGGCCCGCCGGGAGTGGGCGTACGGCGACGTGGCCCCGACCGACGAGCTGACCGGCAAGCGGGTGCTCATCGTCGGCGCGGGTTCGATCGGCACGGCGGTACGCGACCGGCTCGCCCCGTTCGGGGTCGACTTCACGCTGGTGGCCCGGACGGCCCGTCCCGAGCAGGGCGTGCACGCCGTCGACGACCTGCCGGAGCTGCTGCCCGAGGCTGACGTGGTGGTGGTCCTGGTGCCGCTGACCGACCGGACCCGGGGGCTGGTCGACGCGAAGTTCCTCGCCTCGATGCGGGACGGCGCGCTGCTGGTCAACGCCGCGCGCGGGCCGGTGGCCCGGACCGCCGACCTGGCCGCCGAACTCGCCACCGGGCGTATCTCCGCCGCGTTGGACGTCACCGATCCGGAGCCGCTGCCCGCCGATCACCCGCTCTGGGAGATGCCCAACGTGCTGATCACCCCACACGTGGCCGGCTCGGTACGCGGCCTGCTGCCCCGGGCGTACCGGCTCGTCGGGGACCAGGTGCGGCGGTTCGCGACCGGCCAACCGCTGATCAACACGGTGGTCGACGGGTACTGAGCCGGCCGCCGGGGTCGCACCGGGGGCGGTGACGTGGTGACTCAGCCGGCCGCGTCGGGGAGGGTCTGGCCGGTGGCCGAGACCAACCGGGGCAGGTCGGCGCCGCGTACCGCCGGGAGGACGATCTGCTGGCCGTCGTCGAGTCGGGCCACCGCCCGCCCGCGCGGGTCGGTGGCCAGCTCGACCACCTCGTCCCAGGCGATCCGACGCCGACCCACCAGCGCGCGCACGCTCAGCCCCCGGGCGTCCGCGTCGGTGCCCGCCCGCCACGCCCAGACGCCGACGGCGAGCGGGATGAGCAGCACCGGCAGCAGGTACACCCGGACGTCGGCCAGCGGCAGCGCGCCGAAGAAGGCGATGATCGCCGCGGCCAGGAGTGCCTGGTTGTGCCGGAAGCGGACGGTGGCGGGCTTGGTCACCCTCCGATGATCCCACCTCCGCCGGGGCGCTTTCGCGTCGGGCGGCGCTTCGACGGCCGGCGGGCGCGCATAGTGACGTGAGTCACTGCTCTGGGTGACCTTCCGCGCGTAACCGCTGCCCCGGGCGGCTCGTTCCCGAACAATGGGCAGTGGACTCGTCGTCCGATGCCCGCACCGCCGCACCGCCCCCGTGCCCCCTCACGAAGGCGACCGCCGTGC
>NZ_SMKG01000271.1 GCF_004348525.1 Micromonospora sp. 15K316
GCCCCGGCCAGAGGTGTGCACTTCCACCGAAAGTGTCGTCTCCAGGGCATGCGAGGCAACACCTTCCCCGAAAGTGCGCGGACACTGCCGCGCCCGGCGGGGCCGGCGGAGTGCGCGGGAGTGCGGCGGTTTACAGGGGGCGGAGACGGGGTCGGGCCCCGGAGCGCGGTGCTCCGGGGCCCGACCGTTCGCGGCTCGGCCGTCAGGCGGCTTCGGCGGTGGTGCGGATCCGGTCCAGCGCCGGGGCGGAGACCGGGCTCTCGGCGGTCAGGTACGCCACGAAGGCGTCCAGGTCGATCAGGCCGGTGACCAGGTTCGTGCCGGCGGTGAGGGCGCTGAAGCCGTCACCCCCGCCGGCCAGGAAGTTGTTCACCGTCACGCGGTAGGTGGCCGCCGGATCGACGGTGACGCCGTCCAGCGTCAGGCTGCCCCGGACCACCCGGGTACCGGCACACGGGTCGGCCGCCGTGCCGGTGGCGCCGTTCGGGTCGACCACGTAGCGGACGCTCGACGACGGGTAGAGGACCCGGTTGACCACGAACTGCTGCTCCAGCACGCAGTAGAGCTGCCCGCCGGTGAGGTCGAGCGTCACCAAGTTGTTGGCGAACGGCTGGACGGTGAACGCCTCCTCGTAGCTGACCGGGCCGGCGTCCAGGTCGGCCCGTACCCCGCCCGGATTCATGAACGCGGCGACCGCGTTCTGCTCGTCGTCGGTCGCGGCCAGCTGCGCGTCCGCGATCAGGTTACCGAGGGCCGACTCGCCCGCCGTCGTACCGAAGAGGGTCTCCTGGCTCCGGGTGATCGACTCGGTGGTCTCGCCGACCTGGCGATCGGCGACCGGACCGAGGACTGTGGTGTAGCGGTCGATCAGCGCGGTCTGCTTCGGGTCCTTGGCCACGTCACGGGTGACCACGACGTTCTCGGCCTTCGCGCTGAGCACGTCGCCGCTGCGCCGGTCGATCTTCAGGTCGATGTCGGTCACCAGCCGCCCGAACGAACTGGCGCTCGTCACCAGCTTTCCGTTGATCTCGCAGTTGTACGCCTGGTGCGTGTGCCCGCTGACCACCACGTCGATCGACGGGTCCATCCGGTTGGCGATGTCCACGACCGGGCCGGTCATGCCGACGCAGTCGTTGATGCCGCCGCCGGCGGCCTGGGTGCCGCCCTCGTGCAGCAGGACGACTATCGTCTGCACACCCTTTCGGCGCAGCTCCCGGGCGTACCGGTTGGCGGTCTCCGCCTCGTCGGCGAAGCTCAGGCCGGCGACGCCGGCCTGGCTGACGATCTGCGGGGTGCCCTCCAGGGTCATCCCGATGAACCCGACCTTGACGCCCTGGACCTTGTGAACGGCGTACGGCGGGAGCAGTGGCCGCCCGGTCGCGGTCTTGAACGCGTTGGCCGAGAGGTACTGGAAGCCGGCGCCGCGGTACGGGGTGCCGTCGGCGCAGCCGTCCACGGGGTGGCAGCCGCCGTTCTGGATCCGCAGCAGCTCGGCGGCGCCCTCGTCGAACTCGTGGTTGCCGACGCTGGCGTAGTCGAGCCCGGCCATCGACAGCGCCTCGATCGTCGGCTCGTCGTGGAACGCGGCGGAGAGCAGCGGGGACGCGCCGATCAGGTCACCGGCGGCGACGGTGATGGTGTTCTTCTTCTTGGCGGCGGCGCGCAGCTCGGCCAGGTGGGTGGCGAGGTATTCGACGCCACCGGCGGGCTGACCGTCGATGGTGCCGCTGGAGCCGCTCGGCGGTTCGAGGTTGCCGTGGAAATCGTTGAGCGCGAGCAGGGTGACGTCGACGGGCTTGGCACCCGCCTCGGCCTGGTCCGGCGTGCTGGTGACCGCGCCGAAGGCGGCCACCGCGAGCACGGTCAGGCCGACTGCGGCCCGACGCATCGCGGGGATGGTCATGAAACTCCTCGAAGGACTCGGGTAGGGGAGCCCGGACGACCGGGCCCTTACCGGCACAGTCGGAAGGAGGCAGCTGTCGGAGGTTACTGCCGTCGGGCACAGCCTCTCATCGATCGGCCCGCCGGGCGACCGGTGAGAGCTGCGAATACGTCGACAACTCGCGGTGTCTGCCGGACGAGCCCGAGGTGACGGTGCGGTCGGGACGGATCGGGCGCGCGTGCGCAGCGCGCCGCCGTGGCTCAGAACCCGCAGGTCTCTCCGGCCGAGTGGCTGACCTGGACGGTGTGCGTGACGCACCCGCCGTCGGCCACCAGGTGGAGCAGGAACCCGGTCGGCTCGGTGACCCAGCCGATCGGCTCGTCCGGGGTCATGGTGAGCGACGCCTGCCGCCACGTGCTCGGGGCGGTGGTGAGCACCGTACCGGCGAAGGCCGCGGTGACCGGCCGGTGCAGGTGCCCGGCTCCGATCCGGACCACGTGCCGATGCCGACCGACCACCTCGGCGAGCGCGTCGGCGTCCGCCAGCCCGGTCGGGTCGGCGGCCGGTATTCCCACGACCACCGGCGGGTGGTGCAGGAAGACCAACGCCGGCACGTCCGGCCGCCCAGCCAGCACGCCGTCGAGCCAGCCCCGCTGCTCCTCGCCGAGCTGCCCGCCGTCCGCGCCCGGCACCAGCGAGTCCAGGACGATGATGGTGGCCGCCGCGTGGTCGACGTGGTAATACGCCGAGAAGCCGCCGCCCAGCCACGGTGTGCCGCCGAACTGGTCGAGCAGCGACTCGCGGTCGTCATGGTTACCCGTCGCCAGGTGCACCGGCAGCGGGAACCGGCCGATCACCTCCCGGAGCACGAGGTACTCGTCGGGTCGCCCGCGATCGACCAGGTCGCCGCTGATCACCACACAGTCGGGACGGGGCCGCAGCGCGAGCACCCGGCCGAGCGCCTGGTGCAGCCCGGCGGCCGGCTCGGCGGCGAGCGGCCCGGTGGTCAGGTGCGGGTCGCTGAGCTGGGCGATGAGCATCGGCACGCCTCCTCGCGGGCGGGACCTTCACGCTATCGTCGCCCCGCCTCGCGCGGGGCCCCGCTGGATCCACCGGCCCTGTCCACAGCCTGTGGATGGCACATGTGTACGAAGACGCTGCGCAATCCTGATCGGGGCGGCACCTGTCACGTCATGAGTACGCTTGGTCGCAGGCTCGGCACCGGCCGGACCCACCCCTACCTGGAACGACGAGCGAGTGGATCACCAGCGGATCATCCGTGACGTCACGGCCGCCCTCCCCACGGCCCCGACCGCCCTCGACGCCTGCCAGCGGTTCGTCACCGCGCTCGCCGGGCACACCCCGGCGGCCGTCTCCGTGCTGCTCCAGGTGCAGGAGCGGTTGCGCTGCGTCGCGGCCACCGGCGCCTGGCAGGTCTTCTCGACCGTGCCGCCGAAGACCGGCATCGTCGGCCGGGTGTACGCCACCGGTGAGACCGCCGTCGTACCCGACGTCACCGCCGAACCCGACCACCTGCCGATCCGGCCCGACGTCGTCGCCGAGATCTGCGTACCGGTGGTCGACCCGGCCGGGCGCCCGGTCGGCGTGCTGGACCTGCAGTGGAGCGCGCCGCTCGACCTGGCACCGTGGCGGGTCACCGCCGAGCGGCTCGCCTCCCGCCTCGGCGCCCGGATCATGGCGCTCGGTGGGCCGCCGGCCGAGAGCCGCAGCGAGAAGCTGCTCCGGCACGCCGCCGCCCTCTCCGCCGCGACGACGGAGTGCGAGCTGATCACCGCGGCGATCTGCGCCGCCCGCGACGTCTCCGGGCTCGCCGCCCCGGTGCTGCTGCTGACCGGCCGCGCGGAGACCCGGCTCGGCAGGCCGCCGCGCACCCCGAACGAGCTGGAGATCCGGATCCGTGCCGAGCTGACCGAGGCCGGGCCGGCGGCGCTCGACCGGATCGTCGGGCGGGTCCACCGCTACGGCGCCGGCTACACCCTCGGCGAGGCCGGGCAGCCGCCGACGGAGGAGTACGTTCCCCTGGCCCGCGCGGGCGTACGCACCCTGGTGGCGGTCCCGCTCGGGCCACCCGACGGCGGCGGTGTGCTGCTCGTCGCCGACGAGCGTCTGGTCCGCCCCGATCCCACCACGGTGAGCCTGATGGAGCTCCTGGCCGGCCAGGCCTGGAACAGCCTGGACCGGATCCGCACCCTCGACCGGCTGCGCGAGCAGGCGAGCTCCGACCCGCTCACCGGGCTGCGGCACACCGGGCCGTTCGGCAAGCGGATCGCGGCGGCCACGCCGGGGCGTACGGCGCTGCTGGCGGTCGACGTGGACGGCTTCAAGACGGTCAACGACACGTACGGCCACCAGGCCGGCGACCGGCTGCTGATCGGCCTGGCCCGGGCGCTGGAGGGTGCGTTGCGGCACGGTGACGAGCTGTACCGGATCGGCGGCGACGAGTTCGTCGCGGTGATCGAGGTGAACCGGCCGGAGGAGGCGGTCCGGATCGCCGAGCGGCTCACCGAGGCGGCCCGGCGCACCGGCCACACGATCAGCGTCGGGGTGGCGCTACCGCGCCCCGGCGAGTCGGCCGAACTCACTCTCCGCCGCGCCGACCAGGCGCTCTACACGGTCAAGCGGCAGGGCCGCGACGGCGTACGCCTGGCCCCGGCCTGATCCGTCCGTCCCGATCCCGGGCGGTCGCGGCGGCCCGGAGCGACGCCGGTCAGGACCGGGTCAGCTCGGCGGCGAGCAGCTCGGCGATCTGGGCGGTGTTCAGGGCCGCCCCCTTGCGGAGGTTGTCGCCGGTGATGAAGAGGTCCAGGGCGCGCGGGTCGTCGAGGGCCCGGCGGATCCGGCCGACCCAGGACGGGTCGGTGCCGACCGCGTCGATGGGCATCGGGAACTCGCCGGCGGCCGGATCGTCGACCAGGATCACGCCCGGGGCGTTCCGCAGTACCTCGCGGGCGCCCTCGGCGTCCACCTCGGTGGCGAAGACGGCGTGCACGGCTACCGAGTGGCCGGTCACCACGGGCACCCGTACGCAGGTGGCGGAGACCTTCAGGTCGGGCAGGCCGAGGATCTTCCGCGACTCGTTGCGGACCTTCATCTCCTCCGAGGACCAGCCGCCGTCGGCCGGCGAGCCGGCCCAGGGCACCACGTTCAGCGCGAGCGGGGCCGGGAAGGGGCCGAGCTCGTCGCCGACCGCCTGGCGGACGTCGCCCGGCCGGGAACCGAGCACCCGATCGCCGGCGATCTTGCCGAGCTGCGCGTGCAGGGCGTCCACGCCGGCCTGACCGGCGCCGGAGACCGCCTGGTACGAGGAGAGGACCAGCTCACGCAGGCCGTACTCGCGGTGCAGCGGGGCGATCGCGACGATCATCGCGAGGGTCGTGCAGTTCGCGTTGGCGATGATGCCCTTCGGTCGGTTGCGTACCTGCTCGGGGTTGATCTCTGGGACCACCAGCGGCACGTCCCGGTCCATCCGGAAGGCCCCGGAGTTGTCGACGACGATCGCGCCACGCGCGACCGCTACCGACGCCCACCGCGCCGAGACCTCGTCGGGCACGTCGAACATCGCGACGTCGACCCCGTCGAACGCCTCCGGCGTGACGGCCTGGACGGTCAGCTCGTCGCCCCGGCACCGGATCCGCCGCCCGACCGATCGTTCGGAGGCGAGCATCCGGATCTCGCCCCAGACGTTGCGGCGGGCGCTGAGCAGCTCACACATGACGGTGCCCACGGCACCGGTCGCGCCGACGACGGCGAGGGTGGGCAGCTCGCCCATCGGCCCTACCGCCCGGTGCCCGCGTAGACCACGGCCTCGGTGTCGCCGCCGAGGTCGAAGGCGTCGTGGATGGCACGGACCGCCGCGTCGAGGTCGGTGTCCCGGCAGACCACGGAGACCCGGATCTCCGAGGTCGAGATCATCTCGATGTTGACGCCGGCGGCGCCGAGGGCGGCGAAGAAGCCGGCCGCCACACCGGGGTGGGAGCGCATGCCCGCGCCGATGAGCGACACCTTGCCGACGTGGTCGTCGTAGAGCAGGCCCTTGAACTTGACCGACTCCTGGATCTTGCTGAGCGCGGCCATCGCGGTCGGACCGTCGGTCTTCGGCAGGGTGAAGGAGATGTCGGTGCGTCCGGTGCCCTCGGTGGAGACGTTCTGCACGATCATGTCGATGTTGATCTCGGCGCTCGCCGCGGTGTCGAAGATCCGCGCGGCGGCACCCGGCTCGTCCGGCACGCCGACGATCGTGATCTTCGCCTCGCTGCGGTCGTGGGCGACCCCGGTGATCAGTGCTTGCTCCACAGGAAGGTCCTCCATCGATCCGGTGACCATCGTGCCGGTGTTGGTCGAGTATGACGAACGGACGTGGATCGGCAACCCCGCCCGGCGGGCGTACTCCACGCTCCGCAGGTGCAGGACCTTGGCGCCGCAGGCGGCCAGCTCCAGCATCTCCTCGTAGGTGATCTGCTTGATGTGCCGCGCGTTGGGCACGATCCGTGGGTCGGCGCTGAAGATGCCGTCCACGTCGGTGTAGATCTCGCAGACGTCGGCGTGCAGGGCCGCGGCGAGCGCGACCGCCGTGGTGTCCGAGCCGCCACGGCCCAGCGTGGTGACGTCCTTGGTGTCCTGCGAGACGCCCTGGAAGCCGGCGACGATCACCACCGAGCCCTCGTCGAGCGCGCCCTTGAGCCGGCCCGGGGTGACGTCGATGATCCGCGCCTTGCCGTGCACCGAGGTGGTGATCACGCCGGCCTGGGAGCCGGTGAACGAACGGGCCTCGTAGCCCAGGTTGTGGATGGCCATGGCGAGCAGCGCCATGGAGATGCGCTCCCCGGCCGTGAGCAGCATGTCCAGCTCACGGCCCGGCGGCAGCGGGCTGACCTGGTTGGCCAGGTCGAGCAGCTCGTCGGTGGTGTCACCCATCGCGGAGACCACCACCACGACGTCGTCACCGGCCTTGCGCGCGGCGACGATCCGCTCCGCGACCCGCTTGATCCGCTCCGCGTTGGCGACGGAGGACCCGCCGTACTTCTGCACCACGAGTGCCACGACGGTGCGCTCCCTCCCAGTGACCCTGAGCGTGCCGACGCCGCCGGTCAGCTGGCCGGCGGCGCGCGTCAGACCTCCCCAGGGTATCGGGCCGGCCGCGCCGCCGGGTCAGGTGATCCCACCATCCGGCCCGGCC
>NZ_SMKG01000272.1 GCF_004348525.1 Micromonospora sp. 15K316
GTGGGGTGGGTGGCGCGGCGGCCGAGGACGAGGACGTACGCCAGGAAGGCCAGCCAGACGGCGGCGCCGAGCCCGACGCGCAGCGGCACCGGCACCGGGGCCGGGGTGACGAACGCCTCGACGAACGCCGAAACCGCGAAGAGCCCGACCAGACCGAGCGCGACCACGATCGCGGAACGACCGGCCCGCGCGACCGACTGACCCCGGGTCAGCTCGGCCGGCGGCGCGATCCACGCCCAACCCGTACGCAGACCCACCCCGGCGGCCACGAAAACCCCGGTCAGCTCCAGCAGCCCGTGCGGGGTGATGAGACCGAAGAAGACGTCCGCCCGGTCGTACGAGATCATCACGCCGCCGACCACACCGATGTTGAGCGCGTTCTGCCAGAGCAGGTAGAACACCGGCACGATCAGCACCCCGGACGCCAGGCACTGCGCGGCGATCCAGGCGTTGTGCGTCCAGAGGTGGAAGGCGAACGTCGGCGCGGAGAACTCGGTGTAGTAGCCGGCGAACCCCGACTCGACCAGCTCGGCCGCCGCCTCGTCACCGATGAACGCGGCAGCGGTCTCCGGGTTGCCGGCCACGAACCACATCAGGAGGAAGCTGAGCAGGCTGAAGCCGGTGGCCACCCCGCACCACCAGGGCCAGGCCTGGTAGACCGCGCCCGGAAAACCGGCGACCAGGAACCGGGTGACCGCCGACAGGGACGGCCGTGAACGGCCGGTGATGCGCGACCGGGCCCGCAGCACCAGCTGGGAGAGCTGACCGACCAGCGCCGGGTCGGGTGAGCGGCTGCGCAGCACGGAGAGCTGGGTCGCCGTGCGCTGGTAGAGGGCGACGAGTTCGTCGACCTCCTCGGCGTCGAGGCGGCGGCGCTGGCACAGCGCTTCGAGACGCCGCCACTGCCCGACGTGCTCCGCGACGTACGCGTCGAGATCCACAGCCACCCCCGTCCGGCGATCATAGTGTTCACTGTCGGGGTGAGCGCGCAACCACCATTGACGGCCCGTGCCCGCCCGGACGGGCGGGCCGTGCCGTGGAGCGACGCCGGACTGGTCAGCGGCGAGGCCGTGGCGTTGGAGATCCGGGTCGCCCGGCTCGGCTCGCGGGTGCTCGCCTTGCTGCTGGACGTCCTGACCCAGCTGGTGGCCGCCCTGATCCTCGCCGTGCTGTTCGCGCTGCTGTTCGCGGCGCTGCCGTTCGAGCTGGTCGACGCGGCGCTGAACAGCGCGACCGGCACCCTCGGGCTGGCGTTCGTACTGGTCGGCTACCCGGTGCTGATGGAGCGCTTCAACAACGGCCAGACGGTGGGCAAGCTCGCGGTCGGTCTGCGGGTGGTCAGCGCGGACGGCGGCCCGGTCGGTCTCCGGCAGTCACTGACCCGGGCCCTGGTCGGCGTCGCGGTGGAGTGGCCCGGTCTCATCCTGCCGCTGGTCAGCTGGGTGGCCGGGGTGACGGTGATGCTGACCGACCGGCGGGGGCGCCGCCTCGGTGACCTGGTGGCCGGCACGCTTGTCGTGCACACCCGCACCGCGTCCGTGTGGCGCCCCGTCCCGACCGCGGTTCCCGCGCTCGTCACCTGGGCGTACACACTGGATCTGAGCCGGCTCGACGACAGCCTGGCGTTGGCCGCGCGGCAGTACCTCGCCCGGGTGCACCGGTTCGTGGAGCCGGCGCGGTCGCGGCTGGCGCGGGGGCTCTGGGCCGAGATCGCCGCGGTGATCACGCCGCCTCCGCCGCTGGCCGCGCCGGAGACCGTCTACCTGGCCGCCGTGCTCGGCGAACGGCATCGCCGGGCGGTGCAGCGGCTCGGGCATACCCGGGCGATCACGGCGGCGCTCTGGCCGGAGCTGGTCGCCTCCCCGCCCACCGCGCCGATCCGCCGGGCCGCGCCCGAGAGCACACCGCAGGCTGGGTCGAACCCGCCGGCGGCGCGCCCGGCCGTGACGCCGCCCGCTCAGCCCGCCGCTCCGGCCGTACGTCCGGCGACGGTCACCGGGGAGCGGTCCGATGCCTGACCGCCGGTCGGCGAGCGCCCTACCGCTGCGGCCGGGCCGGGCTGCGGCCGGTGCAGCGCGGCGCGACCGGCCGGCGACTGTGGAAGGATCCGAGGCATCCCTCCGCGCAGACAGGACGACAGTGCCCGACGACCTGTTCACCCGTACCGCCGCCTCCGCCCCGGCCCTGTCTGGACGGCGACGGTGAGGGGCTTCGGCCCGTGGCTGGCGGTGCTGGCCGTGGTGTTCCTGCTGAGCGCGTTGCGGATGCGGACGCTGGCCACGGCGGTCTCGCTGGCCTGGCTCGCCTGGTGTGTCTGGACCTGGGTCCGCCCGAGCCGCCGGGGCCCGGGCTGATCTCCGGGGCGCCACGCCCCTGACCGGCCGCGTACGGGGACGCGGGAACGCGAACCGGGCCGGTCGCTCGCGCGGCCGGCCCGGGTTTCCCGTCGTATCAGTAGCGGTAGTGGTCGGGCTTGAACGGGCCCTCGACCGACACACCGAGGTAGTCGGCCTGCTCCTTGGTGAGCGTGGTCAGCTTCGCGCCGAGGGCGTCCAGGTGCAGCCGGGCGACCTTCTCGTCGAGGTGCTTGGGCAGGACGTAGACGCCGGTCGGGTACTCGTCGGTCTTCGTGTAGAGCTCGATCTGCGCGATCGTCTGGTTGGAGAACGAGTTCGACATGACGAAGCTCGGGTGACCGGTGGCGTTGCCCAGGTTCAGCAGGCGCCCCTCGGAGAGCACGATGATCGCGTGGCCGTCGTCGAAGCGCCAGAGGTCGACCTGCGGCTTGATGTTCTCGCGGGTGACGTCCGAGCGCTTGGCCAGGCCGGCCATGTCGATCTCGTTGTCGAAGTGGCCGATGTTGCCGACGATGGCCTGATGCTTCATCCGGGCCATGTGCTCGTGGGTGATGACGTCGTAGCAGCCGGTGGCGGTGACGAAGATGTCCGCCTGCTCGACGACGTCGTCCAGGGTGGCGACCTGGTAGCCGTCCATCGCGGCCTGGAGCGCGCAGATCGGGTCGACCTCGGTCACCACCACCCGGGCGCCCTGCCCGCGCAGCGACTCGGCGCAGCCCTTGCCCACGTCGCCGTAGCCCATGACGACGGCCATCTTGCCGCCGATCAGTACGTCGGTGGCCCGGTTGATGCCGTCGATGAGGGAGTGCCGGCAGCCGTACTTGTTGTCGAACTTGCTCTTGGTCACCGCGTCGTTGACGTTGATGGCCGGGAAGAGCAGCGTGCCCGCGCGGTGCATCTCGTAGAGGCGGTGCACGCCGGTGGTGGTCTCCTCGGTGACGCCCTTGATGGTGGACGCGATCCGGGTCCAGCGCTGGCCGTCCTCGGCGAGCGTGCGGTGCAGCAGGCCGAGGATGACGGCGTACTCCTCGGAGTCGGCGGACTCGACGGGCGGCACGGCGCCGGCCTTCTCGAACTCGACGCCCTTGTGCACGAGCAGGGTGGCGTCACCACCGTCGTCGAGGATCATGTTCGGGCCCTGCCCGTCCGGCCAGGAGAGCACCTGCTCGGTGCACCACCAGTACTCCTCCAGCGTCTCGCCCTTCCAGGCGTAGACCGGGACGCCGGCCGGGGCGTCGGGGGTGCCGTTCGGGCCGACCACGATCGCGGCGGCGGCGTGGTCCTGGGTGGAGAAGATGTTGCAGGACGCCCAGCGGACCTGCGCGCCGAGCGCGACCAGAGTCTCGATCAGGACGGCGGTCTGGATGGTCATGTGCAGCGATCCGGTGATCCGGGCACCGGCCAGCGGCTGCGCCGCGGCATACTCGCTGCGGATCGCCATCAGCCCGGGCATCTCGTGCTCGGCGAGCCGGATCTCCTTGCGCCCGAACTCGGCGAGCGACAGATCCGCCACCTTGTAGTCGCCGCCGGCGACGGTGTTCGGCCGGGCCTCGGACGGCGTGCCGCTGGCCGCCGGGAGGGTGCTGGTCATGGAAGCTCCTGTCGGACGATGTGCTGCGCGACCCTCCACCTTACGCGCGCCGGCGGGTGGGCACCCCGGCCGCCCGCAGACGCGCAGGACGCGGACAGCGCACGGGGCGGTCGGCCGTGAACGGACTCTCCGTCCACCATCCGCCCGCCCCGTGCATCCCCCCGGTTTGGTTCCCCGCGCGTTCTCGGACCGTCGTCGCGATAACGCTGCGTACTCATAGAGTCACACTGCGCTAGCACCACGTCAAGCTATTTCGGAAAAGTCGGACTTGCTATTCCCGTCGCCGGACCGCGAACCGTCACCGATGCCGCCGGCCGCCTGCCGGTTCCCTGCCCGAAGGCAGCCCGTGGACCTGCCCGGCGGCGCCCCGCCGCCGAACTCAGCTCACGCCGCTCGACGCGACGTACGCCTCGCCGGATCCACTGATCCGCAGCGGGCCGCCGGCCGCACTGCCGATGGCGGCCTGGCCGCTCTCCAGCTTCAGCACACCCGTCCCGTCGTCCACGGTCAGTGGGCCGGCCACACAGAGCACCACCCGGGGGCCGTCGACGGAGAGCTCCACCTCCGGCACCTCGCCGCCCAGAGTCACCCGCTGCAGCGCGAAGTCGTCCACCGGGACCCGCCAGCAGTCCACCCCGGGACCGACCGGTCGCGCGGCGAGCACCGGCTCGCCGAGCACCTCGAAACGCAGCACCCGCAGCAGCTCGTCGACGTCCACCCGCTTCGGGGTGAGGCCGCCCCGCAGCACGTTGTCGCTGGCCGCCATGATCTCGACGCCGGTGCCGCGTAGGTAGGCGTGCAGGTTGCCGGCCGGCATCCAGATCGCCTCACCCGGCACCAGCCGGACGTGGTTGAGCAGGAGCGCCACCAGCACGCCCGGGTCGGCCGGGTACTCGGCCGCCAGCGACCGGGCCAGGTCGGCGTCCGGCCCCTCGGCCGGCGCGGCCACCACCGCGGCCACCAGCCCGGCCCGCTCCTCCTGCGGCCAGGTCAGCAGCGTACGGACGGCCGTACGCAGCCCCGCCAGGCCGGTACGCAGCGCCGCCACCACCGGCTCCAGCGCCGGTACGTCGAACGCGGCGAGCGCCCGAGCGGACTCCGCCGGATCACGGAACCCGCAGAGCGCCTCGAACGGCGAGAGCGCGACCAGCAGCTCCGGCTTGTGGTACGGGTCGGCATAGTTGCGCTCCGCCGCCGGCCGGGCGATGTCCGCCGCGTGGCCGGCCCGTGCCTGCTTCGCGTCCGGGTGTGCCTGCAGGCTCAGCGGCGCGTCGGCCGCCAGCACCTTGAGCAGGAACGGCAGCCGGGCGCCGAAGCGATTGACCACCTGGCGGCCCAGCCAACGCTCCGGCTCCGCGGCCAGCACGTCGAGCAGGCTGACCCGTTCGCCGTCCCGCTCGACGGCGGCCGGGGCACCCGGGTGGGCACCGAGCCACAGTTCGGCCTCCGGGCCTTCGCTCGGCACCGGACGCCCCTGCAAGGCGGCGATGGCCGAACGCGATCCCCAGGCGTAGTCCCGAACAGGGCCGTACAACAGTTCCACGTGTTTCAGCTCCCCGGCCGTTCGGCCGTCTCGTCCGCCGCATCCTGTGTCGGCGGTGCCGCGGTGGGCGCGGCGGACCCGGTGCCCGCACGCTCGGCCGCGGCGCTGTAGATGTCCGGCTCGAGGTAGATGACCCGTGCGATCGGCACGGCCGCGCGGATCCGCGCCTCGACGGCGTTGATGCCGCGCGCCACCTCCTCGGCGGTCTCGCAGGCCGCCACGGCGACCTTCGCGGCCACCATCAGCTCCTCCGGGCCGAGGTAGAGCGTCTTCATGTGGATGATCCGCTCGACCTCCGGCCCCTCGGTCACCGCCCGCTCGATGGCGGCCAGGTCGTGCTGCTCGGCGCCCTCACCGAGCAGCAGGCTCTTCGTCTCGATGGCGAGCACGACGGCGATGGTGACCAGCAGGACGCCGATCATGGCGGTGCCCAGCGCGTCCCACTCACCGTTGCCGGTGACCAGGGTCATGCTGACGCCGAAGAGCGCGAAGAGCAGACCGATCAGCGCGCCGAAGTCCTCCAGCAGCACCACCGGCAGCTCCGGCGCCTTGGCGCGGCGGATGAACTTCACCCAGGACTGGTTGCCCCGGAGCTGGTTGGACTCCTTGATCGCGGTCCGGAAGGAGAACGACTCCAAAGTGATCGCGATGATCAGCACGGTGACCGGCACCCACTGGTGATCGTCGATGCCATCCGGGTGCTGGTACTTGTGGTACGCCTCGTAGAGCGCGAAGAGACCACCGACGCTGAACAGCACGATGGAGACGATGAAGGCGTAGATGTAGCGCTCCCGGCCGTAGCCGAAGGGGTGCTGCGGGGTGGCCTCCCGCTTGGCCCGCTTCCCGCCGAGCAGCAGCAGGCCCTGGTTGCCCGAGTCGGCCACCGAGTGGATCGACTCCGCGAGCATCGACGACGACCCGGTCAGCGCGAACGCGATGAACTTCGTGATGGCGATGCCGACATTGGCCAGCAGGGCGGCGATGATCGCCTTCGTCCCGCCTTCGGCGCTCACGCCGCCGCTCCGCTCCGCCTGGCGACACCGTGAGCCGCGACCGCACCGAGCCGAATGGTTCGCTCGCCGCGTACGCTCACGCCGCCGCTCGGCTCCGCCGCGCGAGGCCGCCGGCCACGGAAGTCCCGGGCCGACCACCAACGTCCGATCACTGGTTCGACAGCTCCTTCATCTCGGTGATGGCGGGCACCGCCATCGGGTCCAGCCCGTGGGCCAGCGCCAGGTAGATCGAGGCGAAATCCGGGACCGCGGTGAGCGAGGCGAGCCGCTCCAACGCGGAGCCCCCCTCGGCGGTCACCACGTCGCAGCGAACGCCGCGCCGTTCCGCGAGGGTCTGCACCGCCTCGGCCCGACGCTCCTCCACGGCGAGCGGTTCGTCGGTGTCGTCCTCCGCGTTCAGTCCGCCGTCGCGCAGCAGCACCAGCCGCAACCGGGTCCCGTCGCCGCTCTCCTCGTCCGGGTCGGCGAAGATGTCCCGCTCGCCCTCGGCGAGGCCGCCGAAGACGCCGTCGAGCAGACCCACCCGGCCCC
>NZ_SMKG01000273.1 GCF_004348525.1 Micromonospora sp. 15K316
GTCGACGTGCCGAGGAACGGGCTGTAGCCGATGACGTCGGCGTTCCACAGAATGCCGTACGCGTCATTCCACTTCGAGCCCTTCTTGCCCTCCGCGACCAGGTCACGCTGGGTCTGCATGCCGAGCGGCTCTTGAGCGCATCGCCGGTCGGGTAACCCGGGAACTCCGTGGTGGGCTCGTTGCTGTCAGCGTCGCGGGCCATCGCCCTCACCGTCCTCGTCAGACACTGCTGTCTGCAATGACGGTACGTCCGCCGTACGACAGCCGCTCGCCGAGCCGGCGCGGATGGCGTATCCGCAGGTCAACGCCGACGTACGGGCGGTGCTCAGGCGAACGCGCTGAGCCCGGTCAACCGCTGCCCGATCACGAGCTGGTGGATCTCCGAGGTGCCCTCGTAGGTGAGTACGCTCTCCAGGTTGTTGGCGTGCCGCATCACCGGGTACTCGCCGGAGATCCCGTTCGCGCCGAGGATCGTCCGGCACTGCCGCGCGATCTCCAGCGCCTCGCGGACGTTGTTGAGCTTCCCCACGCTCACCTGCTCGGGGCGGAGCCGGCCGGCGTCGGCGAGCCGACCCAGGTGCAGCGCCAGCAGGTAGCCCTTCTGCAACTCCACGGTCATGTCGGCGAGCTTGGCCTGGGTCAGCTGGAAACCGGCCAGCGGACGGCCGAACTGGGTGCGGGTGCCCGCGTACGCCAGAGCGGTCTCCAGGCAGTCCCGGGCGGCGCCGAGCGCGCCCCAGACGATGCCGTGCCGGGCCTCGGTGAGGCAGCTCAGCGGCGCCTTGAGTCCGATCGCCTCCGGCAGTTGGGCGGCGGCGGGAAGCCGGACGCCGTCGAGCACGATCTCACCGGTGAGTGAGGCGCGCAGCGACATCTTGTGCTGGATCTCCCGCACGGTCACACCGGGCGTGTCCATCGGTACGGCGAAACCCCGGACGCCGTCCTCGGTGCGCGCCCAGACCACCCCGACGTCGGCGACCGGCGCGTTCGTGATCCACATCTTGCCGCCGTCGAGCACCCAGTCGTCACCGTCCCGGCGCGCCCGGGTGGCCATCGAGGCCGGGTCGGAGCCGTGATCGGGCTCGGTCAGCCCGAAGCAGCCGATCGCCTCGCCCGCGGCCATCGCCGGCAGCCAACGCTGCTTCTGCTCCTCGCTGCCGTAGCGCCAGATCGCGTACATGGCGAGCGAACCCTGCACCGACACCAGCGAACGCAGGCCCGAGTCGCCGGCCTCCAGTTCCAGGCAGGCCAGCCCGTACGCGACCGCCGACGCGCCGGCGCAGCCGTAGCCGGTCAGGTGCATGCCGAGCAGGCCGAGCTTGCCGAACTCGCGGGCCAGCTCACGGGCAGGCAACTGGCCCTGCTCGTACCAGCCGGCGACGTGCGGCCGCACCCGCTCGTCCACCAGTTGGCGCACGACGGCGCGGATCTGCCGCTCCTCCTCGCCGAGCGTGGAGTCCAGATCGAGCAGTTCGAGCGGGGCGCTGGTGCGGGGGCTCATGGCAGCCACCCTAACGGTGGCTCAGCTCCGGACGCGAGGAGCGGATCACTCCGCCGGCTCGGAGAGCACCAGCACCCGGGCGTGGATCTGGTTGCGCTGCTGGAGCGCCGCCCGCAGCGCGCGGTGCAGGCCGTCCTCCAGGTAGAGGCCACCGTGCCACTGCACCACGTGCGGGAAGAGGTCGCCGTAGAAGGTGGAGTCCTCGGCGAGGAGCTTGTCCAGGGCCAGCTCGCGCTTGGTGGTGATCAACTGGTCCAGGCGCAGCGGCCTCGGCGGGATCTCCGCCCACTGCTTGAGCGTCAGGTTGTGCTCCGGATAGGGACGCCCGTCCCGAACCGCTCTGAAGATCACGACGGAACGCTCCCTCCCCGTGGCCGGGCCGACCGGCGGCGCCGTGCCGGGTCGCGGCGTGGCACCGCGCGGCACGGCACCGATGACCCGTGCCAGCCTAGCCGCCTGTCGCACACCGCGTACTTCTCCCTGATGTCAGTTTCGCTACCGCTCGCCCGATCTTCCACAGGGCGAATCCGGCATGCCGGTCAACTCCACCGCCCCCGTCGGACCACCTCGTCGACCGGACGCCGGCCCCGCCGCAGCGACGGTGACCGATGGTCGGCGGCGCGGTAACCAACGGTCACCGCGCCGATCGGCTCGTACTCCTCCGGCACGCCGAACGCCTCCCGGTACGCCGCCAGCCGCTGCGGGGGAATGCCGAAGAAGCACGCCCCCAGCCCCTCGTCCACCGCGGTGAGCAGCATCAGCAGGGCGGCGAAGCCGGTGTCCACGTACCAGTAGGGCACCGGCCACCGCTGCGCGGAACGATCCGTCCAGCCCTTGTCCGGCTCGGCGTACCGCTCCAGGTACGCCGACCGGTTCGCGTGCGGCACGACGATCAGCGGCGCCTTGCGCATCCCCGCCAGCCAGCGCTCCCGGCCGCCGCCGTCCGGAGTGGCCGCCGCCCAGAACCGCTCCCGGTCGGCGGCCTCCTCCAGCACCAGGAACCCCCAGCCCTGCGCGAAACCGGCCGACGGCGCGCGGACGGCATGGTCGAGCAACCGCTGCACCACGTCGGGCGGGACCGGGCGGTCCGGGTCGTAGTTGCGCACCATCCGCCGGCGTCGGAGCACCTCGGCGAACTCCATGCGGCTCTCCCTCCCGGTCAGACGCCGGGACGGATACCCCAGACGCCCCGCCAGGTCTCGTCCGGCCCGAGCACGATCACGTCGCGGTTCGAGCGGAAGGCGTCGGGCGGACAGGTCATCGGCTCGATCGCCACCGAGCGGCGGTGCCGCTCACCGGTGAGCGTGTCCCCGGTGAAGACCTGCCACCACCCGAACTCCCGGTCGGCCCAGATGGTCACGCCCGACCCGTCCGGTGCGGCAAGGCTCACCGACGACCCACCGTCGGCCTCCCGGACCACGTCGCCGAAGGAGAGGTCGAGGACCGCGTCGCCGATCCGGCGCGGGCTCGTCCAGTCGTACTCGGTGCCCTCCACCGGGGTCACACCGATCGGCAGCAGCCGGTTGTCCAGCATCATCCGGCTCCGGCCGGGCACACGCATCGCCAGGTCGTCGACCGGCACCCCGGGCAGCTGCAGGTACGGGTGCACGGAGAAGCCGAACGGAGCCGGCTCACCGCTGACGTTGCGCACCTCGTGCTCGGCGCGCAGGCCGTCCTCCCCGACGCTCCACCGGCTGCGCAGTCGCAGCGCCCACGGGTAGCCGGGCTGCGGCGGCAGCCAGTAGCCGAGGGTCACCGCGTCCGCCGACTCCTCGATCAGTTCCCAGGACACCCAGTTGACCAGTCCGTGGATCGCCACGTGGCGCGCGGGCTCGGTGAGCGGCAGCTGGTGCGTCCGCTCGCCGGTGGTGTAGCGCCCGTCCCGGATCCGGTTCGGCCACGGTGCGAGCACCTGGCCGGCGGAGCCGGGGGAGAGCTCGTCCTCGGCGTACCCGTCGAGGTAGTCGACGCCGTCGTGCGTGTACGTCCGCAGCCCGCCGCCCACCTCGACGATGACGGCCTCGTGGCCGGCGGCGGAGATGGTCCACTGGGTGCCCGACGGGGGACGCTGGTCAGGGGTGTGCATGTCGGCGACCCTAACCGGTCACTCTCGGTCACCACCCGACGCCGTCGCCGCGCGGTCACCGCCGGGTCCCCCGGCCACCGGCGGCCCGTCCACGGCCGTCGATCCCGCGCCCCCGGCCTTCGCGGCGTCGGCGTCGCCCGCGTTCGTCGCGGCCCGGTAGCGCAGCAGCGCCGGGAAGGCGACCGCGAGCACCACGACGAGCACCGCCGAGGCGATGCCGCCGGCCACCCAGGCGACCCCGCCGCCGAACCCGGCCGCCATGGCGCCCGCGCGCAGGTCGCCGAGGCGCGGCCCGCCGGCGACGACCACCGTGTTGACCCCCTGGAGCCGACCACGCATCCGGTCCGGCGCGTAGATCAGCAGCATGGACTGGCGCAGCACCGCACTGACCAGGTCCGCCGCGCCGGCGACACCGAGCAGCAGGACCATCAGCCAGAGCTGGTGGGCGAAGCCGGCGGCCGCGATGGCCACGCCCCAGGCGACCACCGCGAGCACCAGCCCGAGCCCCTGGCGGCGGAGCCGGCTGATCCAGCCGGAGGTGAGCCCGCCGATCATCGAGCCGATGGCGATGGCGCTGTAGAGCCATCCGACCGCCCCGTCGCTGAACCGCTCGTCGGCGATCTCCGGGAAGAGCGCCCGGGGCATGGCCAGGATCATCGCGATCAGGTCGACGGCGAACGAGAGGAGCAGCACCGGCGTGGTCGCCAGGTAGCGGAAGCCGTCCACGACGCTCGCCAGCCCCGCCCGGCGGGGCGTGCCGTCGCCGTCCGGGTCCGGCTCGGGCGGCAACGCGGGCAGCCGCAGGGTGGCCCAGAGCGAGACCGTGAAGAGCAGGCCGTCGACCGCGTACGCGACCGGCAGGCCGACGTCGACCCCCCAGGACGAGAAGATCAGACCCGCGGCGAGCGGCCCGACCACCGAGGCGGCCGTGAAGGTGGTGTAGTTCAGCGTGCTGGCCGCCGGGACCAGCTCGTCCGGCACCAGCCGGGGCAGGATCGCGCTGCGGGCCGGCGCGGTGATCGCGAACGCGATCGACTGCACCGCCACCAGGACCAGCAGCAGCACGGGACTGCCCACCTGCAGCAGCGACTGGGCCAGCAGTCCCAGGGTCGAGGCCCAGAGCAGCGTGCCGGCCCCGAGCAGCACCTTGCGGCGGTCCCGGGCGTCGGCGACCGCGCCGCCCCAGAGACCGAAGATCAGCAGCGGTACGAACCCGGCGATCCCGAGCAGGCCCACCCAGAGGGAGGCCTCCGTGATGTCGTACATCTCGACCGGCACGGCCACCGCGGTGAACTGGAAGCCGAACATCGCGACGCCGTTGCCGAGCCAGATCCGCCGGTAGTCCGGCACCCGGAGCGGCCGCAGATCGATCGCCCAGCGACGTACCCCGGCACGTTGTTTCTCCGTCACGGCGCGAGCCGCTCGACGGTCCAGCCACCGGCGTCGACGCGCCGGAACCGCAGCCGGTCGTGCAGCCGACCGGCGTGGCCCTGCCAGAACTCCACCGAGTCCGGGCGGACCCGCAGCCCGCCCCAGTGCGGCGGGGCGGGGATCGGGCCGTCGCCGAACCGCCGCGCCACCTCCCGGTAGCGCGCCTCCAACGCCGCCCGGTCCGGGAGCACCTGTGACTGCGGGCTGGCCCAGGCGCCCAGCTGGGAGGCGCGGGGCCGGGTCGCGAAGTACGCCTCGGTCTCCGCCCTCGGCACCTCCCGGACGGTGCCGGCGACCACGACCTGGCGCTGCATGGGGAACCAGGGGAAGACCAGGCTGGCGTACGGGTTCGCGGCCGCCTCGGCGCCCTTGCGCGAGGTGTGGTTGGTGAAGAAGACGAAGCCGTCCGGGTCGTAGCCCTTCAGCAGCACGGTGCGGCCGCTGGGCCGGCCGGCGGCGTCGGCGGTGCCGACGACCATCGCGTTCGGCTCCGGGAGGCCGAAGGCCACGGCGTCGGCGAACCAGCGGGCGAACTGGGCGTGCCAGTCGCCGGCCAGGTCGGCCTCGGAAAGGCCCCGGTCCGCGGCGTACTCGTTACGCATCGCGCCCGGGGCAGGTGTGTCGCCCGTCACTTTTCTACTCCCTTTCACCGGGTCGGCGCACGCCGGTCAAGGCTGGCCAGCCCGTACCGCCCCAGTCTTGCCCAGCCGCGAACGGGATGCGCGTCCGGGGATGTCGCGTGCGGCACAGTCGCAGCGGGTCGCGGACTCGGTTACTCAGCAGGCAAGATGTTTCGAACGAATCCCCAAGGGTCGCCCAAGGTGCTCGACCGACCGGGCCG
This sequence comes from Micromonospora sp. 15K316, assembly GCF_004348525.1. Classification (GTDB taxonomy): domain Bacteria; phylum Actinomycetota; class Actinomycetes; order Mycobacteriales; family Micromonosporaceae; genus Micromonospora. The sequence goes on from NZ_SMKG01000273.1 coordinate 5,860, forward strand.
TGCGCAGCCGTGAGGGCGGCGACCAGAGCCAGGAGAGCGACATGGCCGATTTCAAGCCGGGACTGGAGGGCGTGGTCGCCTTCGAGACCGAGATCGCCGAACCCGACCGTGAGGGTGGTGCGCTGCGCTACCGCGGGGTGGACATCGAGGATCTGATCGGCCAGGTCTCCTTCGGCAACGTGTGGGCGCTGCTGGTCGACGGCCGGTTCGGGCCGGGCCTGCCGCCCGCCGAGCCGTTCCCGGTGCCGGTGCACTCCGGCGACATCCGGGTCGACGTGCAGTCGGCGGTCGCGATGCTCGCCCCGTACTGGGGCCTCGACCAGCTGCTCGACATCTCCGACGAGCAGGCGCGCGAGGATCTCGCCCGGGTCTCGGTGACCGCGCTCTCCTTCGTCGCCCAGTCGGCCCGCGGTCTCGGCCTGCCGGCCGTGCCGCAGAAGGAGATCGACAAGGCGTCGACGATCGTCGAGCGGTTCATGAAGCGCTGGCGCGGCGAGCCGGACCCGCGGCACGTCAAGGCCGTCGACGCCTACTTCATCTCGGCCGCCGAGCACGGGCTGAACGCCTCGACCTTCACCGCGCGGATCGTCGCGTCGACCGGCGCGGACGCGGCCGCCTGCATCTCCTCCGGCATCGGCGCCCTCTCCGGCCCGCTGCACGGTGGCGCCCCGTCCCGGGTGCTCAACATGCTGGAGGCGGTCGAGCGCGGCGGCGACGCCGAGGGCTACGTCAAGGGCGTACTGGATCGCGGCGAGCGGCTGATGGGCTTCGGGCACCGGGTCTACCGGGCCGAGGACCCGCGCGCCCGGGTGCTCCGGCGGACGGCGAAGGAGCTCGGCGCGCCGCGCTTCGAGATCGCCGAGGCGCTGGAGAAGGCCGCCCTGGAGGAGCTGCACAACCGCAAGCCCGACCGGGTGCTCGCCACCAACGTCGAGTTCTGGTCCGCCGTCGTCCTCGACTTCGCCGAGGTGCCGGCGCACATGTTCACCTCGATGTTCACCTGCGCCCGGATGGGTGGCTGGAGCGCGCACATCCTGGAGCAGAAGCGGCTCCAGCGGCTGGTCCGCCCGTCCGCCCGCTACGTCGGCCCCGCCCCCCGCAAGCCGCAGGAGGTCGAGGGCTGGGACGCCATCCCGCACGGCGTCTGAGCTTCGATCAGGGG
>NZ_SMKG01000274.1 GCF_004348525.1 Micromonospora sp. 15K316
GGATCGGGCGGGCCGCCGTCGCGAGCCTCGCCGGGTGGCTGTCGGCGCGGGACGGGAATCCGCCGGTGCGGTTGTCGTACCACCCGGAGAACACCGCGGCCGCCGGCCTCTACACGTCCCTCGGCTTCCGCCCCACCGGGCTGATGGAGGACGACGAGCTCATCGCCGAACTCACCACCCCGCCGCCCACCACCCCATCCCGTTGATCATGAGGTTGACGGCGGTGCTGGAGATCGAAGTCGCCGCCAACCTCATGATCAACGCTGTAGGTCAGCCCTCGACCGGGTGGTCGGCGGGAGCGGGGCGCGGGGCCGGGACGGTCGGCACCGCGTCCACCGTGACGGTCAGGTGGGCGGGCAGGCCCGTCACCGTCGGGTGGCCGGCGCGGTCGACCGTCACGCCGACCGGGGCGCCGGCAACGCTCAGGCCCTCCGCCGCGACCGCGCCGAGCCGCGCGCCGGCGAGCGGTGCGAGCCGGACGGTCCCGCCGGGCACGTCGGGGTAGAGCCCGGTGGCGGCCTGGAGCAGCTGCACCGCCCCGGCCGCCGCCCACGCCTGCGGCCGGCACGCCGCAGGGTAGGGCACCGGCCGGCCGAGCAGCGAGCGGTCGTCGCCGCCATACAGCTCGGGCAGGCGGTAGTCGAACGCCTCGGCCGCGCCGAGCAGGCCGTCGGCGAGGGTGAGGGCGGTGTCCCGGAAGCCGGCCCGGGCCAGGTTGCCGAGCACGATCGCGGTGTCGTGCGCCCAGACCGAGCCGCAGTGGTACGACAGCGGGCTGAACCCGGTGTCGTCGGTGGACATGGTGCGCAGCCCGAACGCGCCGGACAGCGCGTCGGTGCCGAGCAGCCGAGCCACCTGCGCCTCCTCCTCGGTGCTGAGCAGCCCGGTGCCGAGCAGATGGCCGATGTTGCTGGTCAGCGAGTCGACGGGGCGCTTCTCCCGGTCCAGGGCGAGAGCGGGCTGCGGCCCGTACGGCCCGTCGACCCAGAACGCGGCCCGGAACCGGCGGGCCAAACCGGCCGCGTGCTCGCGCCAGCGGTCGCCGCCGGGGCGGCCGAACGCCTCCAACAACCGGGCGCCGTTGACCGCGGCCTCGTGCGCGTACCCCTGCACCTCGGCGAGCACGATGGGCGGCGCGGCCAGGGTGCCGTCACGGAACCGGACCGCGTCGCCGGAGTCCTTCCAGCCCTGGTTCGCGAGGCCGTGCTCGCTGGTGTCGACGTACTCGACCAGGCCGTCGCCGTCGGCGTCGGCGTGTGCGCCGAGCCAGTGCAGCGCCGCCTCCAGGTGCGGCAGCAGCGGCTCGACCTGCTCGGCGGGCAGGCCCCAGCACCAGGCGTCGTGCAGCAGGTTGACCCAGAGCATGGTGGCGTCGACGGTGCCGTAGTACGCCGGCGGGAGGCGCAGCCCGTCACCCGGGGCGAACTCGTGCCGCCGCAGTTCGTGCAGGATCTTGCCGGGCGCCTCGCCGGTGGCCGGGTCGACCCGGGTGCCCTGCCGCCGGGCGAGCACCCGCAGGGTCCCGGTGGCCAGGTCGGTGCCGAGCGGGAGCATCATCCGGGCGGCCCAGAGGCTGTCCCGCCCGAAGAGGGTGAGGAACCAGGGGACTCCGGCACCGAGGAAGACGTCCTCCGGGGCGCCCGCCTCGGCCAGCCGCAGGCCGCGCAGGTCGTCGAGGCTGCGGTCCAGGAACCGGACCAGCCGCCGGTCGTCGGCGCGCAGGCCCGGCCGGGACCAGGCGGGTTCGCCCGGCGGGCAGACCACGACGGCCCGCGGGTCGTCGACGTCGAGTCGCCAGCTCACCTCGGCCCGGCCTCGGGGCGGCAGCTCGACCGGCCAGGTGAGCCGGGGCGTGGTGGCCCGCCCGCCCGTCGAATCGGTGGTGGCCCCCTCGGCGGTCACGGTGACCGTGATGCCCGCCGCGGCCCAGGCCAGCTCGCCGGGGCGGCCCGTCTTGGCCTCCAGCGCCTCGGCGGCGCCGCCGGCCTTGACCACCTCGATCGGGGCGAGGTCGCACGCGATGTCGATGCTCAGGACGGCCCGGACCGGCACCGAGGCGGTGGAGACGATCCGGATCTCCTCGGTGAGCCCGCCGGGCGAGACCCGGCGGAGCCGTTCGACCCGGACGGTCGGGTCCGGCCCGGGGTCGCCGAGCCACCGGGTCAGACCGACGAAACGTACGCCGTGCGGGCCCGCCGATCCCCGGGCCAGGCTCTCCGGTTCCCGGTCGTCGACGCGCAGCTCGGCCCGGGACAGCACCCGGGCGTCGGCGTGGAAGACGCCCTGGACCCCGGTCGGGCGGATCTGCCCGGCCAGGTCCCCCAGCGCACTGGTGGGGGCGCGGACCACGCCCACCAGCTCGTGCAGCAGGGGTTGCAGTTGGCGTTCGGTCACGGTGTGGCTCCAGATCCTGTAGCTGCGGAACGACGTCTTGACAAAGTCGTTCCGGCCGGTGCAAAGTGCGAAACATTCCAGAAACTTGAACGATCTAATCCTGCCGTATCCGAATTGGATCGTTCAAGATGGCGAGAGGGATTTTGTGTCCGAGAAGGTGACCATCGCAACGGTGGCCCGGCACGCCCGTGTGAGCCGTCAGACGGTCTCCAACGTGCTCAACACACCGCACATCGTGCGGGAGGAGACCCGGCAGCGGGTCCAGGAGGCGATCGCCACCCTCGGCTACCGCGTCAGCCAGGCCGCCCGGCAGATGCGTACCGGCCGCTCCCGCCTCCTCGCCGTACGGATCGAGCCGACCCGGGACGGCATCAACGGCTCGGTGCTCGACCGCTTCCTGCACGGCCTCACCGAGACCGCGGAGGTCGCCGGCTACCGGGTGATGCTCTACACCGCCGACGACACCGCGCGGGAGATCGCGGCCTACGAGGACCTGCTCAGCGCGTACGACCTGGACGGCTTCGTGCTGACCGGGACCGACCACGGCGACCCCCGGACGGCCTGGCTGGCCGAACGGGAGGTGGCGTTCGTGGCCTTCGGCCGCCCCTGGGACGACCTGACGGCACACCCGTGGGTCGACGTCGACGGCGCGGCGGGCACCGCCCGGGCGACCGCGCACCTGCTCGCGCGCGGCCACCGCCGGATCGGCTTCCTCGGCTGGCCCGCCGGCTCCGGCGTCGGCGACGACCGCCGCGCGGGGTGGCGAGACGCCCTGCGCGAAGCCGGAATCGACCCGGCCGGTCTGGACCGGGCGGTCGAGGACGGCATCGCCGAGGGGGAGTGGTCGATGCGGGATCTGCTCGACGCCGACGAACCCCCCACCGCCGTGGTCTGCGCCAGCGACTCCCTCGCCCTCGGCGCCCTCCAGGCGGTACGCGCAGCCGACCCCGCCGTCGCGGTGATCGGTTTCGACGACACCCCGGTCGCGGCCGCGACCGGGCTGACCAGCGTCAGCCAACCCCTCGGCGAGGCCGCCGCCCGCTGCGTGGACCTGCTCACCGCGGTCCTCGACGGGGACCAGCAATCCCCCGAGCCCGTGCTGCTCCAGCCCTCGCTGGTGCTCCGGCACACCGCGTAACCCATCCCCGAACAGGAGAACCAGATGGCACCTCGACCCCTCGCCCGGGTGGCGGTGGCTGGCCTCGCCGCCGTCGCACTGCTCGGCTCCGCCGCCTGTGGCAGCGGCTTCGACGACAGCTCCGAGGGCACGGCCCAGTCCAGCGGCCCGGCCAGCCTGCAGATCCTGATCGGCTCGTCCGGTGACGCCGAGACCAAGGCCGTGCAGGACGCGGCGGCCAAGTGGGCCAGCGACTCGGGCAACACCGCCACCGTGACACCCGCCCAGGACCTCACCCAGCAGCTCGGGCAGGGCCTCGCCGGCGGCACACCGCCCGACGTCTTCTACGTCGACGCGGCCCAGTTCGCCGACTACGCGAGCGTCGGCGCGCTCGAACCGTACGGCGACAAGATCAGTGACACCGGTGACTTCTACGAGAGCCTGCGCACCGCGTTCACCTACGACGGCAAGCTCTACTGCGCGCCGAAGGACTTCTCCACGCTGGCGCTGGAGATCAACACCGACCTCTGGACCAAGGCCGGCCTGACGGACGCCGACGTCCCGACCAGTTGGGATCAGCTCACCGCCACCGCCCAGAAGATCAAGGCGAAGGGGCAGGTGCCGCTGGCGCTGGGCGACACGCGGGACCGGATCGGTGCGTTCCTGGTGCAGAACGGCGGCTGGCTGATGAGCGAGGACGGCAAGCAGCCCACCGCGGACACCCCGGAGAACGTGGCGGCCCTCCAGTACGTCAAGGACCTGGTCACCAAGGGGCTGGCCCAGTACCCCAAGCAGCTGGACGCCGGGTGGTCCGGTGAGGCGTTCGGCAGGGGCAAGGCCGTCATGACGATCGAGGGCAACTGGATCAAGGGCGCGCTGCAGAACGACTTCCCGAACGTCAAGTACAAGGTCGTCCCGCTGCCGGCCGGCCCGAAGGGGCAGGGCACGCTCTCCTTCACCCAGTGCTGGGGGATCGCCGCCAAGTCGAAGTACAAGGAGCAGGCGATCGCGTTCGTCGAGGCGATGACGAGCGGCGAGCAGCAGATGGCCTTCGCGCGGGCGTTCGGCGTGATGCCCTCCCGCCAGTCCGTCCACGACCAGTACGTGAGCGTCTTCCCCGCCGACAAGCCCTTCATCGACGGCGTCGCGTACGCGCAGGGCCCGGTGAACGCGCCGAAGATGGACAGCGTCCTGCGTGACCTCGAGGCCGGCCTCCAGGCCCTGTCGACCGGCGACCCGAAGACGATCCTGGCGAACTTCGACAAGAACGCCAAGGCGGCGCTCGGCGAGTGAGGTGTGATGCGCGGGCCCCGGCCGAGACCGGGGCCCGCGCCGCGCACCTCCCGTCTCGTGAGGGAGGGACGATGGCAACGGAGGCACCGGCGGCGCGGGTGGCCGTACCCGGCGACGCGCCTCGGCGGCGCGGCCGCGGCACCCGGAGCAACGAGAACCTCGCCGGTTGGCTCTTCGTCGCCCCGGTCGTCGTGATCCTCGGGCTCTTCCTGCTGCTGCCGATCCTGATGGCGCTCTGGGTGAGCCTCACCGACTGGAACGGCCAGGGCAGCCCGTTCACCCGGAAGGTGCCGTTCGTCGGGGTGGAGAACTACACCCGCCTCTTCGCCGAGGACGGGCTGGACCGGCGCGACTTCATGACGAGCCTGCGGAACAACATCTACTACGTCGGGATCGTGGTGCCGGCGCAGACCGCGCTCGCCCTCGGCCTCGCGCTGGTGGTGAACAACCGGATGCTCAAGGGGAAGAGCTTCTTCCGCAGCGCCTTCTACTTCCCCTCCGTCACCAGCTCGGTGGCGATCAGCGTGGTCTTCCTCTTCCTCTTCGCCAACTCGGGGGCGGTCAACAAGCTGCTCGGCCTCTTCGGCGTCGCCGGCCCGCAGTGGTTCGCCGACTCCCGGGGCGTCCTGCACCTGCTCCTCGGCACGCTCGGGGTGGACGACCCGCCGGCCGCGCTGACCGGCGGCGGACCGTTCGGGTTGAGCTGGTGGGACTGGCTCTCCGGGCCGAGCGTCGCGATGGTCTCGATCATCACGCTGGTGGTCTGGACCACCAGCGGAACCTTCATGCTGATGTTCCTGGCCGCGTTGCAGAACCTGCCGGTGGCGCTGGACGAGGCGAGCACCCTCGACGGCGCCGGCCGCTGGCAGCGCTTCCGCTACGTCACGCTGCCGATGATCAAGCCGACCATGTTCCTGGTGGTGACGCTCGGCCTCATCGGCTCCTGGCAGGTCTTCGACCAGGTGTACGTGATGAGCCAGGGCGACCCCGCCAAGACCACGCTCACCCCGGCCTACCTGTCCTACCGGACCGCGTTCCGGGAGTTCGACTACGGCTCCGGGGCGGCGATCTCGTTCGTGCTGTTCCTGATCATCATCGGGTTGACCCTGATCCAGCGCCGTGCGATGGCCGACCGTGACGCGGTCGGCCGGCGGCGCGGCGGGCGGCGTCGACGCGTACCGGAGGGGTCGTGACATGGCCGTGCTGACCGACCGTCCGCCTGTCGCGGCGACGCCCGGGCGGCGGCGCCGCGCCGGTCGCAGCCTGGCCTCCCGGGTCCTGGGGTACGCCACGCTGATCTTCTTCGGGCTGGTCTTCCTCTACCCGTTCGTGATCCAGCTCGGCAACTCGTTCAAGACCGAGCCGGACGCGGCGGCCAACCCGCTCTCGCCGATCCCCGACCCGGTCTCGCTGGCCGGCTTCGAGCGGATCTTCGCGGGCACCAACTTCCCGCTCTGGCTGGGCAACTCGCTGCTGGTCACCGTGCTCGTGACGGTCGGCCGGGTCTTCTTCGACTCGCTGGCCGGGTACGCGCTGGCCCGGCTGCGATTCCGTGGCCGCGCCGGGCTCTTCGCCCTGGTCGTCGCGGTCATGGCGGTGCCCCCCGTGGTGCTGCTCATCCCGAAGTTCCTGGTGCTCAACCAGCTCGGCATGTACAACAGCTACAGCGGGCTGGTGGTGCCGCTGCTCGCCGACGCGGCCGGGGTCTTCATCATGAAGCAGTTCTTCGAGTCCGTCCCGGTGAGCGTGGAGGAGGCGGCCCGCATCGACGGGGCGAGCGTCTTCCGCACCTTCTGGTCGGTGGTGCTGCCGATGGCGAAGCCGGCGCTGATCACCTTGACCATCCTGTCGTTCCAGGGCTCCTGGAACGAGTTCCCGCACAGCCTCGTGGCGGTGCAGGACCCGGACCTGTTCACCCTGCCGCGCGGTCTGGCCGACCTGGTCAGCGGGTCACTCGGCAAGGGCAGCCAGTACCCGCTCAAGCTCGGCGCCGCCCTGCTCGCCACGATCCCGGTAGCGGTCATCTTCGTGGTGTTCCAGCGCTACTTCGTCCGCGACGCCAACGACGGCTCCGACAAGGGGTGATCTGTCCCGCCCCGCCCGGTTCGCGGGGCTCCGGCACCCGGAGGCCCGCGATGCGCTCCACGCGGCGGGCGGCGCTCAGTCGACCGA
>NZ_SMKG01000275.1 GCF_004348525.1 Micromonospora sp. 15K316
GCCTTGGGTGGATTCTCGGGGTTCCAGGCGGTAGGGGGCGGCGAGTTCGCGGGGGGCGGCGCTGCGGTCGCCGTCGATCCGGTTGGCCAGCAGCTCGACCGCGAGCCGCGCGATCCGCTCCTTGTCCGGGGCGATGGTGGTCAGGGTCGGCACCGAGAACCGGCCGTCCTCGATGCCGTCGAAGCCGGCCACCGCGACGTCCTCCGGTACCCGTAGACCCGCCTCGTGCAGGGCCCGCAGGGCGCCGAGGGCGAGGGTGTCGTTGAAGCAGAAGACGGCGTCCGGGCGTACGCCCGAGGAGAGCAGGTTGCGCATGGCGGCCGCGCCGTCCGCGCGGTGCCAGATCGGCGCGGGCGCGACCAGGGCCTCGTCGTAGCCGAGGCCGGCCTCCTCCAGCGCGTCCCGGTAGCCGTCGAGGCGGAGCCGGGCGCTGGCGCCCTCCGGCGTGCGCTGCGAGCCGATGGCGGCGATCCGGCGGCGGCCGAGCCCGACCAGATGGTTGGTGATCTCCCGGGCGGCGGCCACGTTGTCGATCACGACGTGGTCGGCGGGGCCGCGGTCGACCCGCTCGCCGAGCAGCACCATCGGGGTGCCGTCCAGGTTGACCAGGTCGTCGGCGGTCAGCGCGAGCGGGCTGAAGATGAGCCCGTCGATGAGGTGGTCGGTGATGCCGGACGCGACGACCCGCTCCTGTTCGCGGCCGCCGCCGGTCTGGTCGATCAGCACCGTCCAGCCGAGGTCGGCGGCGGCGCTGACCACATGCCGGGCGAGCTCGGCGAAGTACGGGATGTCGAGCTCGGGCACGGCCAGCGCGATCACGCCGGTACGCCCCTTGCGGAGGTTGCGGGCGGAGAGGTTGGGCCGGTAGTTGAGCGCGGTGATGGCCTCCTCGACCCGGGCCCGGGTGTCGGGCCGGACGTGCGCGTAGCCGTTCACCACGTTGGAGACGGTCTTCACCGACACCCCGGCCCGTTCGGCGACGTCCTTGAGCCTGTGCCGCATTCGACCCCTCCCCCGACGTAACAACCGGCACTTTACCTCGTCGTCAGCTCTTTACAACGTTGCCTACAACGTTGTAGAAACCAGGGACACCGGGTGAGCGGTGACTGCGGTCACCCGGCAGCAGAAATGACGAAAGGTGACATTCGTGCGGACCGCGAAGCTCACGATCGACCCCGCATTCGCGATCGGGCCGGCCGACCGACGACTCTTCGGCTCCTTCGTCGAGCACATGGGGCGGTGCGTCTACGGCGGGATCTACGAGCCCGGCCACCCCGCCGCCGACGAGCGCGGGCTGCGACGTGACGTGCTGGACCTGACCCGGGAACTCGGTGTGTCGGTGGTCCGCTACCCCGGCGGCAACTTCGTCTCCGGCTACCGCTGGGAGGACGGCGTCGGCCCGATCGGCGACCGGCCCCGCCGGCTCGACCTGGCCTGGAAGACCATCGAGACGAACGCCTTCGGCCTGCACGAGTTCATGACCTGGGCCGACGAGGCCGGGGTCGAGCCGATGATGGCGGTCAACCTCGGCACCCGGGGCGTGCAGGAGGCGCTGGACCTGCTGGAGTACACGAACCACCCGGGCGGCACACAGCTGTCCGACCAGCGGCGCAAGAACGGCGCCGAGGAGCCGTTCGGCGTACGCCTCTGGTGCCTCGGCAACGAGCTGGACGGCCCCTGGCAGGTCGGGCACAAGACCGCCGACGAGTACGGCCGGCTGGCCGCCGAGACCGCCCGCGCCATGAAGATGATCGACCCGTCGATCAGCCTCGTCGCGTGCGGCAGCTCGAACCGGCGGATGCCCACCTTCGCCTCCTGGGAGGCGACAGTGCTCGAGCACACCTACGAGCACGTGGACTACATCTCCGCGCACACCTACTACGACCCCTCGGACGGGGACCGGGCCAGCATCCTGGCCTCGGCCGTCGACATGGACAACTTCATCTCCGAGGTGATCGCCACCGCCGACCACGTGGCGGCCAAGCAGCGCCACAGGCGGAAGCTGAAGATCTCCTTCGACGAGTGGAACGTCTGGTACGAGTCCCGCCTCCAGGCCGACCTGGACCGGCGGGGCTGGGTCGAGGCGCCCGCGCTGATCGAGGACGACTTCACGGCGGTCGACGCGGTGGTCGTCGGCGACCTGCTGATCACCCTGCTCCGGCACGCGGACCGGGTCGGCGTGGCCGCCCAGGCGCAGCTGGCGAACGTGATCGCCCCGATCCGCACCCGCAACGGCGGTCCGGCCTGGCGGCAGAGCATCTTCCACCCGTTCGCCCTGACCGCCCGGTACGCGCGCGGCACCGTGCTGCGCACCGAGCCCGTCTCGCCGACGTACGAGACGAAGAAGTACGGCGACGTCCCGGTGCTGGACACCGTCGCCGTGCACGACGAGGAGACCGGCGAGGTGACCGTCTTCGCCGTCAACCGTGGCGACACCGACCTCGAACTGCAGCTCGACCTGCGCGGGGTGCCCGGACTGTCCGCCACGTCACACGTGAGCCTCGCCGCCGGCGACGACCCGGAGGCGACGAACACCGAGGCCGAACCGGACAGGGTGACGCCCCGGGAGTTGACCACCCCCACCATCGACGGCGGCCGGTGCTCGGTGCGCCTGCCCGCCGTCTCCTGGAACGTGCTCCGCTTCGGAAACCCGCTCTGACCAGGGCACACTTCATACCGTCCCCCCAAGGAGAGATACGGCATGATCCACAACGAAATGAGCCGGCGGCGGCTCCTCGGTCTCGGCGTCGGGCTCGGCGCCGCGGCCACGCTGACGCTCGCGGGCTGCGGCGGTGGCGACTCGTCCGGGCCGGCTGCCGGCGGCGACGGCGGGAAGGACTACACCGGGCCGAAGGTGGACCTGAAGCTGTGGAACGGATTCACCGGCGGCGACGGTGAGATCTTCAAGACGCTGGTGAACCAGTTCAACTCCGAGCACCAGAACATCGCGGTCTCGGTCGCCACGTACCAGTGGGAGGACTACTACAACAAGCTCCCCAGCGCGGCCTCCAGCGGCAACGGGCCGGACATCGCGGTCATGCACATGGACCAGCTCGCCACCTTCGCCGCCCGCGGCGTGATCAGTGAGCTGGACGACGTGGCCAAGACCCTGGAGCTGACCGAGGCGGACTTCGCGCCCACGGTCTGGCAGGGCGGGCTCTACAACAACAAGCGGTACGGCATCCCGCTGGACATGCACCCGCTGGGCTTCTACTACAACAAGTCGGTCATGGAGAAGGCCGGGCTGGACCCGAACAAGCCGCCGACCACCCGGGACGACTTCACCGCCGCCCTCACCGAGCTGAAGAAGTCGGGCGTCCAGGGCTTCTGGATCAGCCCGTTCCAGTTCACCGGCGGTATGTCCTTCTACTCGCTGATCTACCAGTTCGGCGGCAGCCTCTTCGACGCCGAGGTCAACAAGGCCACCTTCAACGCCGACCCGGCGGTCGAGGCGTGCACCTGGATGGTCGACATGATCAAGCAGGGGCACTCGCCGGCGAACGTCGGACAGGACGCCGAGTACCTGGCCCTGAAGAGCGGCAAGAACGCCTTCACCTTCAACGGCATCTGGCAGATCAACGATCTGAAGAAGAGCCCCGACGTCCAGTGGGGCGTGGCGCCCCTGCCGCAGATCGGCGGCAAGCCGGCGGCCTGGGCGAACTCGCACAACTTCACCATCGTCAAGCAGCGCGCCAACAACGCCAACAAGGTCCAGGCGTCGAAGGTCTTCATCAACTGGCTCAGCCAGCACTCCCTCGACTGGGCCAAGGGCGGCCAGGTGCCGGCCCGCAAGGCCGTCCGGGAGAGCGCCGAGTTCAAGGCGCTGACCGAGGTGAGCGCGCTCGCCCCCGAGCTGGACTACGCGGCCTTCCCGCCGGCGACCCCGGGTCTGGGCGAGGTCATCAAGACCTTCTACGACTCGTTCAACGTGGCCGCGCTGGGCAAGAAGTCGCCCAAGCAGGCGCTCGACGAGGGCGTGGCCAAGGCCAACAAGCAGCTCGAGGACAACCGCAAGAAGTACGGGAGCTGATTCTCCGTGGCGGACGTGATCGAGGTCGGGGCGGCGCGCGGTGACGCGCCGCCCCCGGCGGCCAGTGCTGCCCGCCGGGGCGCCAAGTCGGCGAACCGGGTCGGTCGGGCGACGCCGTACCTGTTCCTCACCCCGTACCTGGTGCTGTTCACGGTCTTCGGCCTGCTGCCGATCGTGCTCGGCCTCTATCTCAGCGTGCACCAGTGGGACTTCCAGCTGCCCAACCGGCCGTTCGTCGGGTTGGACAACTACAAGGAGCTCTTCTCCAGCGACTCGGCGGTCTTCGGGGACTGGTGGCAGAGCGTCCGGGCGACGGCGATCTTCACGGTCGTATCGGTGCCGCTGCTGGTGGTGGTCCCGCTCGGGCTGGCGCTGCTGCTGAACCGCTCCTTCCCCGGCCGGACCTTCTTCCGGGCGGTCTACTTCGCGCCGTACGTGCTCGGCGTGGCGGTGATCGGCCTGCTCTGGCGCTTCCTGCTCGACGCGAACCTGGGCCTGGTCAACCGGCTGCTCGGCGTCGTCGGCCTGCCGGCGGACACGCCCTGGGTGACCGACGTGCCGTGGGCGTGGATCTCGCTGGTCGGCGTGACCGTCTGGTGGACCTCGGGCTTCAACGCGGTGATCTACCTGGCCGGTCTGCAGGACATCGCGCCGGAGCTGTACGAGGCGGCGAAGGTGGACGGCGCGAGCGCCTGGGAACGGTTCCGGCACGTCACGCTCCCCGGGCTGCGCCCGGTGCTGCTCTTCGTCATGACCACCACCGTGCTCGCCTCGGCGAACGTGTTCGGCCAGTCGTTCCTGATCACCCAGGGCGCGCCCGGCACGGAGACCCGCACCGTGGTCTGGTACATCGTCGAGCAGGGGCTCCGGAACAACGACGCCGGCCGTGCCGCCGCGATGAGCATCGTCTTCGCGTTGATGCTGGCCGTGGTGAGCCTCGCCAACTTCCGCCTCTTCCGCTACCGGGAAGACTGAGGGAACCGCCATGACGACGCCCACGCGCACCGCACCCACGCACACGCTGCGCCGGGTCGGGCTCTACGCCATCCTCGTAGCGCTGGCCCTGGTCTTCCTGATCCCGCTGGTGTGGATGGTCATCACCTCGCTGAAGACCTACGACGGCGCCCAGCGCATCCCGCCGGACTGGCTGCCCGACCCGATCTCCGGGTACGGCTACCAGCAGATCCTCACCAACACCGCCAACCCGGTGCTGCGCTGGTTCCTCAACAGCATGCTCGCCGCCACGCTGCACTCGGTGCTGGTGCTGGTGACCGCCTCGATGGCCGCGTACGCCCTGGCCCGGATGCGGTTCCGGGGTCGCGGAGTGTCCTTCGCGCTGATCGTCGGGACGCTCTTCATCCCGCCGACCTCGCTGATCATCCCGAACTTCCTGATCGTCGACTCGCTGAACTGGATCGACACCCTCGCCGTGGTGGTCGTACCCGGCGCGGCGAGCGCGTTCGGGGTGTTCTTCCTCCGGCAGTTCTTCCTCTCCCTGCCGAAGGAGTTGGAGGAGGCCGCCGTCCTGGACGGCGCGAACCAGTGGCAGATCTTCTACCGGGTGGTGCTGCCGCTGTCGAAGCCCGCCCTGGCCACCCTGGCGGTGCTCTCCTTCCTCACCAACTGGAACGACTTCCTCTGGCCGATCTTCGTGCTCTTCAGCCCGGAGAAGCTGACCCTCCCGCCCGGCCTGGGTCTGCTCCAGGGCTCGTACGTGACCGACTACCCGGTGATCATGGCGGGGGCGGTGCTGGCCAGCGTGCCGGTGCTGATCCTCTTCGTGCTCGCGCAGCGGCACATCATCCAGGGTGTGTCCCGCAGCGGCCTGAAGGGATGACCGCCGGAAGGCTCCGGCGACGCGGTGCGGCGGCGGTTCTCGCCGCCGCACTGCTCGTCTCCGGCTGCGGCGACGACACCGACCAACCCACATCCACGAGTACGGGGAGCGACCCGAGCATGTTCACCAATCCGGTCATCCGGACCGACGCCCCCGACCCGCAGGCCATCCGGGTCGGCGACACCTGGTACCTGTTCCACACCAACGCCGGCGGCCGGAACGTGCCGGTGCACACCTCCCCGAACCTGACCGACTGGACGCCGACCGGCGACGCCCTGCCGGAGCTGCCGGCGTGGGCGGACGCGGGGAAGACCTGGGCCCCGGAGGCGATCCAGCTCGGGCCGGAGTCGTTCGTGCTCTACTACACGGTCGCCGGTCGGGAGTCGGGGCGGCAGTGCGTCGGGCGGGCGGTGGCGACCTCGCCACAGGGCCCGTACCGGGACGAATCCGCGGGCCCGCTGATCTGCCAGGCCGAGCTGGGCGGGGCGATCGACGCCAGCCCGTTCCGGGACACCGACGGCAGCCTGTGGCTGCTGTGGAAGAACGACGGCAACGCCATCGGCGTGGATACCTGGATCTTCTCTCAGCGGCTCTCGGACGACGGGCTGAGCCTGGTCGGCGAGCCGACGAAGCTGCTGAAGCAGACCGAGCCGTGGGAGGGCGCCCTCGTCGAGGGGCCGTTCTTCCACCGCCGGGACGGGAAGCTGTACCTCTTCTTCGCGGCGAACGCCTACGACAAGGCCGAGTACGCCGAGGGGTACGCGATCTGCGAGTCGCCGAGCGGGCCCTGCGTGAAGGCCCCGGAGAACCCGATCCTGAAGTCCGGCGAGGCCGCCTCCGGGCCGGGGCACGCGTCGATGGTCGTCAAGGACGGGCGTACCTGGCTGCTCTACCACGCCTGGCCGCCCGGTCAGGAGGGGAGCGTCGACCCGGGCCGGCAGACCTGGCTGGACGAGGTCGTCTGGGAGGACGGAAAGCCCGTCGTCAAGGGCCCCACCGCAACCCCCCAGCCC
>NZ_SMKG01000276.1 GCF_004348525.1 Micromonospora sp. 15K316
ACGCGGCACCCGGTGGGTGGGGGCGGTCGGTCGTCACCATCGGCGTCTTCGACGGCGTGCACCGGGGGCACCAGGCGACCATCGGGCACGCCGTGGCGCGTGCGCGGGAACTGGGGGTGCAGTCGGTGGTGCTCACCTTCGACCCGCACCCCGCCGAGGTGGTCCGGCCCGGCTCGCACCCGGCGGTGCTCACCGAGTCGGCCCGCAAGGCGGAGCTGATCGAGGAACTCGGTGTCGACGTGCTCTGCGTGGTGCCGTTCACGCCCGAGTTCTCCCGGCTCCCGGCCGAGGCGTTCGTGCACGACGTGCTGGTCGAGCACCTGCACGCGACGCGGGTCGTGGTGGGGAACAACTTCCGCTTCGGGCACCGGGCCGCCGGTGACGTGGCGCTGCTGGAGCAGTTGGGCCACACGTTCGGCTTCTCGGTGGAGGGCGGCCCCCTGGTCGCCGAGGAGGGCACCGTCTTCTCCTCCACGTACATCCGCTCCTGCGTCGACGCCGGAGACGTCGGCGCGGCGGCGGCGGCGCTGGGCCGGCCGCACCGGGTGGAGGGGGTGGTGGTCCGCGGTGACCAGCGCGGGCGTGAGCTGGGCTTCCCCACCGCCAACCTGCTCTGCCACCGGTACGCGGCGATCCCGGCCGACGGGGTGTACGCGGCCCGGCTGGTCCGTCGGGGCCAGCGGGAACCGTTGATGGCGGCGGTGTCGGTCGGCACGAACCCCACCTTCTCCGGGCGGGAGCGGCGGGTGGAGGCGTACGCCCTCGACTTCGCCGGTGATCTCTACGGCGAGCGCCTGGCGCTGGATTTCGTGGCGCACCTGCGCGGCCAGATCCGTTACGACTCGATCGAGCCGTTGATCGCCCAGATGAACCAGGACGTGGAGCGGACCCGCAAGGTGCTCGGCTGACCCTCCCGACCAGGTCGGAGACCCGCCTCCGGGGGTACGGGCGTGGGGTACGCGCCCGACGCCCGCGTGGCGCCGCACGGCCCTTGGCCGGTGGGCGCGGCTGCGGCTGGTAGTCTGGCGGGGACGTCGGACGACCGACGGGGCCTCGCGTGCCTGCTCGACGCCGCGGGTGCGAGGTGCCGGTCCGGCTCCGGTCCATCGACCGGAGCGACGGACATCAGTGATCAACCCATCGAAACAGGGAGAACATGGCGCTCGACCAGGAAGCCAAGGCCAAGATCCGTGCGGAGTACGCGACCGCCGAGGGCGACACCGGTTCGCCCGAGGTGCAGGTCGCGGTCCTCACCAAGCGGATCGCCGAGCTCACCGAGCACCTGAAGGTGCACAAGCACGACCACCACAGCCGCCGTGGGCTGCTGCTGCTGGTCGGCCGTCGCCGTCGGCTGCTCAACTACGTCCAGAAGAAGGACATCAACCGCTACCGGTCGCTCATCGAGCGGCTCGGTCTGCGTCGGTGACGTGACGGGGGAGTGGCCATCCGGCCGCTCCCCCGCTCCGGTACCGCAGGAAGAGAACAGGGCAACGCGACCAACCGAGTAGGGAGCCGGTCAGCGTACCGGTCTCCGGTAGTGGCCCCCGGGGTACCCGGCTTACCGCCGTGGCCCGGGCGCTTCGATCGAAGACCGGCCGTCTGAGCAGCTTCCCGCGTCGCGAGCCCTCCGATGCGAAGGAGCACTACCGCACCATGACCGAGACCAACCTCGGCACCGAATCCCGCACTGCCGTGATCGACAACGGGTCCTTCGGCACCCGCGAGATCACCTTCTCGACCGGCCGCCTCGCTCGTCAGGCCGCCGGCTCGGTCATCGCCCAGCTGGGCGAGACCGTCGTCCTCTCCGCCACCACCGCCAGCAAGCAGCCGCGGGAGTCGTTCGACTTCTTCCCGCTGACCGTGGACGTGGAGGAGCGGATGTACGCCGCGGGCCGGATCCCCGGCTCGTTCTTCCGTCGCGAGGGCCGGCCGAGCGAGGACGCCATCCTCACCTGCCGGCTGATCGACCGGCCGCTGCGCCCGTCGTTCGTCAAGGGCCTGCGGAACGAGGTCCAGGTCGTGGAGACCGTCCTCGCGCTCGACCCGCAGCACCCGTACGACGTGGTGGCGATCAACGCCGCCTCGATGTCGACGAAGCTCTCCGGCCTGCCGTTCTCCGGCCCGATCGGGGCGACCCGGATGGCCCACATCGACGGTCAGTGGGTCGCCTTCCCCACCCACGAGGAGCTGGCCCGCGCCACCTTCGACATGGTCGTGGCCGGTCGCGCCCTGCCGGACGGCGACGTCGCGATCATGATGGTCGAGGCCGAGGCGACCGAGCACACCGTGGCGCTGGTCGCCGGCGGCGCTCCCGCCCCGACCGAGGAGGTCGTCGCCAGCGGCCTGGAGGCCGCGAAGCCGGCGATCCGGGAGCTGTGCCGGGCGCAGAGCGAGCTCGCCGAGGTGGCCGCCAAGCCGGTCGCCGAGTTCCCGGTGTTCCTGGACTACCAGGACGACGCCTACGACGCGGTCGCCGACCTGGCCCGCGCCGAGGTCGCCGAGGCGCTGAAGATCGCCGGCAAGGCCGACCGTGAGGAGGCCCTCGACCGGGTCAAGGCTCGGGTCGCCGAGGAGCTCGGTCCGCGCTTCGAGGGCCGCGAGAAGGAGCTCTCCGCCGCCTTCCGGTCGCTCACCAAGTCCGAGGTCCGCAGCCGGGTGCTGCGCGAGCAGGTCCGCATCGACGGCCGTGGCCCGCGTGACATCCGCCCGCTCACCGCCGAGGTCGGCGTGCTGCCGCGGGTGCACGGCTCGGCGCTCTTCGAGCGCGGCGAGACCCAGATCCTGGGCGTCACGACGCTCAACATGCTCCGCATGGAGCAGGCGCTGGACACGCTCTCCCCGGAGAAGTCGAAGCGCTACATGCACAACTACAACTTCCCGCCGTACTCCACCGGCGAGACCGGCCGGGTCGGCTCGCCGAAGCGGCGCGAGATCGGCCACGGCGCGCTCGCCGAGCGGGCGCTGATCCCCGTGCTGCCCTCGCGCGAGGAGTTCCCGTACGCCATCCGGCAGGTCTCCGAGGCGCTCGGCTCCAACGGCTCCACCTCGATGGGTTCGGTCTGCGCCTCGACGCTGGGCCTGCTCTCCGCGGGTGTGCCGCTGAAGGCACCGGTCGCCGGCATCGCCATGGGCCTCATCTCCGACGAGGTCGACGGCAAGACCCAGTACGTGACGCTTACCGACATCCTCGGCGCCGAGGACGCCTTCGGCGACATGGACTTCAAGGTCGCCGGCACCCGGGACTTCGTGACCGCGCTCCAGCTCGACACGAAGCTCGACGGCATCCCGTCGGACGTGCTGGCCGGCGCGCTCCAGCAGGCCCACGAGGCCCGGCACACGATCCTCGACGTGATGCAGTCGGCGATCGAGGGCCCGGCCACGATGAGCGACTACGCGCCGCGGGTCACCACCGTGAAGATCCCGGTCGACAAGATCGGCATGGTGATCGGCCCGAAGGGCCAGACCATCAACGCGATCCAGGACGAGACCGGCGCCGAGATCTCCATCGAGGACGACGGCACGATCTACGTCGGTGCGACCAACGGCCCGTCCGCCCAGGCGGCGGTCGAGCGGATCAACGCGATCGCGAACCCGACGCTGCCGAAGGTCGGCGACCGGTTCCTCGGCACGGTGGTCAAGACCGCCGCGTTCGGCGCGTTCATCTCGCTGCTGCCCGGCCGGGACGGCCTGCTGCACATCTCGAAGGTGGGCGACGGCAAGCGGGTCGAGAAGGTGGAGGACTTCCTCAACGTGGGTGACCGCGTCGAGGTGGAGATCGCCGACATCGACCAGCGCGGCAAGATCTACCTGGACAAGGTGCGCCCCGAGGGCGCCGAGGCGCCGGCCGCCGCCCCGGAGGCCGCCGGTGGCGAGCGTCCGGCCGGCCGCGAGCGGAGCGAGCGGGCCCCGCGTGAGCGCGGTGACCGTGAGCGCGGTGGCCGTGGCCCGGAGCGCGGCGAGGGTGGCGAGGGCGGCGGCGAGTCGCGCCCGCGCCGCCGGACCCGGCACAGCTGATCACCGACCGGCCGGACGGCGCCCCGACGGGTGCCGTCCGGCCGGTTTTCTTTCACCCACCCCTCGTCGAAGTGAGAGCAGGTTTCCGTGAGCCGGGCCCAGCGTGCGCCTTTTTCTGCGGATCGACGGGGGGCGGCGGTGTCCGGGGCCGCGCGTTCCGGCGGCACCGGGCGGGCGGTGACCCGGACCATCAGCGAGGACCCGCTGGGCGGCACGGTGCGGCGTACGGTGCTCCCCAACGGGCTGCGCGTACTCACCGAGGCGATCCCCACGATGCGCAGCGTGTCGTTCGGGATCTGGGTGTCGGTCGGCTCGCGGGACGAGACGGGCCCGCACTCCGGGGCCGCGCACTTCCTGGAGCACCTGCTCTTCAAGGGCACCCGTAAGCGCAGCGCGCTGGAGATCTCCTCGGCGATCGAGGCGGTGGGCGGCGAGACCAACGCCTTCACCACCAAGGAGTACACCTGCTACTACGCCCGCGTGCTGGACGAGGACCTGCCGCTGGCGATCGACGTGATGTGCGACCTCGTGGCCGACTCCGTGCTCGAGGCGGCGGACGTGGAGACCGAGCGCGGCGTGATCCTCGAGGAGATCGCCATGCACGACGACGAGCCCGGCGACGAGGTGCACGACCTCTTCGCCCGGGCCGTCTACGGCGACCACCCGCTGGGCCGGCTGATCTCCGGCACGGAGGAGACGGTCACCCCGATGACCCGGGCGCAGATCCGGGACTTCTACCGCCGGCACTACACCGCACCGCAGATAGTGGTCGCCGCCGCCGGCAACCTGGACCACGCGACGGTGGTCGAGCTGGTCCGGCAGGCACTGCACGGCACCCCGCTGGACACCGCACCGGCCACGCCCGCGCCGCACCGGCCGGCGACACCTGCGGTACCCACCCGTCCCGCCGGCACGCTGGTGGAGCCGAAGGAGACCGAGCAGGCGCACGTCCTCCTCGGCTGCCCGGGCATCGACCGGACCGACGAGCGGCGGTTCGCCCTCGGGGTGCTCAACAACGTCCTCGGCGGCGGCATGTCGAGCCGGCTCTTCCAGGAGATCCGCGAACAGCGCGGCCTGGCCTACTCGGTCTACTCCTACGCGAGCCAGTACGCCGACACCGGCCTCTTCGCCGTCTACGCCGGCTGCGCGCCGGGCAAGGTGGACGAGGTGCTGGAGCTGACCCGCGCCGAGCTGGCCCGGGTGGCCGCCGGCGGGCTGACCGAGGCGGAGGTGGCCCGCGGCAAGGGCATGTCGAAGGGCTCGTTCGTGCTCGGGCTCGAGGACACCGGCTCGCGGATGAGCCGGCTCGCCAAGGGGGAGCTGCTCTACGGCGACCTGATGCCGGTGGACGAGCTGCTCGCCCGGGTGGACGCGGTGACCCTGGAGGACGTCAACACGCTCGCCGCCGACCTGCTCGCCCGGCCGATGTCGCTGGCCGTGGTCGGCCCGTTCGGCAACGGCGACTTCGCCACCGCCTGATCCGGTGAGGATCGCGGCCGGCGGAAACGGTCGCCCGCCCGGCTGAGGGACGTCCTGATTGGGATAGGTTGTGCCCCGTGACTGACGAGCAGGAGAGAAACCCGGCCGAGCCGCTGCGGGTCGGCGTCCTGGGCGCGCGGGGCCGGATGGGGCTCGAGGTGTGCAAGGCGGTCGACGCCGCCGCCGACCTGGAGCTGGTGGCGACGATCGACCAGGGTGACGGGCTCTCCGCCGTGTCCGACGCCACCGCCGAGGTGGTCGTGGACTTCACCACCCCGGACGTCGTCATGGACAACCTGCAGTGGTGCATCGAGCGGGGCGTCCACGCCGTGGTCGGCACCACCGGTTTCACCGAGGAGCGGCTGGAGCGGGTCCGTGGCTGGCTGGCGGCCAGGCCCGGCGTCGGCGTGGTGATCGCCCCGAACTTCGGCATCGGCGCGGTGCTGATGATGCAGTTCGCCGCGCGGGCGGCCCGGCACTTCGAGTCGGTCGAGATCATCGAGCAGCATCACCCCCGGAAGCTCGACGCGCCCAGCGGCACGGCGACGCACACCGCCCGGCAGATCGCGCGGGCCCGCGCCGAGGCGGGTCTCGGCCCGGTGCCGGACGCCACGAAGGACGAGGTGCCCGGGGCGCGCGGTGCCGAGATCGACGGCATCCGGGTGCACGCCGTACGCGCCACCGGGCTGGTCGCGCACCAGGAGGTGCTCTTCGGCACCACCGGCGAGACCCTGACCATCCGGCACGACTCCTACGACCGGGCCTCGTTCATGCCGGGCGTGCTGCTCGCCGTGCGGGCGGTGCGCAACCGCCCCGGTCTCACCGTCGGTCTGGACGCCCTGCTCGACTGAGTGGTTGGTCGGCGGAATCCGTTCGCCGTCGTACCGTGCCGGCCCCTAGGCTGCCCCGATGATCGATGCTGGGCACCGGGACCGGGACGGGCGCGCCGTGACGCTGCGTCCGGTGGACGACGACAACTGGCGGCCGGTGGCCGACGTCGCGCCCCGCGACGACCAGCGGGGCTGGGTGCCCGCGCTGGCCGCGCGCTACCTGCTGTTGACGATGCGTGGCGACGTGTGGAGGTCGCTCGCCGTGTACGCGGACGAGACGGTCGTGGGGCACGTCATGTGGGGCGTCGACGACGACGGCTCGCACTGGATCGGCGGCATGATCATTGATGCCGCGGAGCAGGGGCGGGGGAT
>NZ_SMKG01000277.1 GCF_004348525.1 Micromonospora sp. 15K316
CCTCCGGCCCGCCCCCCTCCGCGCCACCGACGCCGGACGCCGGGGACGCCGCCTCCGGGCGGGTCACGCGGACCCGCCCGGAGGCGCGTAGTTCAGCAGGAACTCCCGTTCCCGTTCGGTGATCCGGCGCGGCACCTGCCGGCCCAGGTCGAACGGCACCAGCACCGAGCGGGCCCGCCCGGCCAGCACCTCGCCGTCGTAGAGCTCGTAGGCGACGGTGAACCGGGAGGCCCGGATCTCCTCCACCCAGAGCTCGATGCGTACGGACGGCGCGGCCTCGACGGTGGCCCGGTCGAGCGAGTAGTCGACCGGGCGCAGGTAGTCGACCTCGTGACGGCGGATCACCACGCCCTCCGCGAACGAGTCCACCCCCCACGCCCGGGCGCCGGCGAACATCAACGCCACCCGGGCCTCCTCGTAGAGGGTGAGGAAGCGCGAGTTGTTGACGTGACCGAAGGCGTCGAGGTCGGACCAGCGCAGGGCGCAGTGGTAGACGAACCGGTCGGCCATGCTCAGTCGCGGGTCAGCTTGCGGTACGTCACCCGGTGCGGGCGCGCCGCCTCGGCACCGAGCCGGTCGATCTTGTTCTTCTCGTACGCCTCGAAGTTGCCCTCGAACCAGAACCACTTCGCCGGGTTCTGGTCGTCGCCCTCCCAGGCCAGGATGTGCGTGGCGACCCGGTCCAGGAACATCCGGTCGTGCGAGATGACCACGGCGCAGCCGGGGAAGTCCAGCAGCGCGTTCTCCAGGCTGGAGAGGGTCTCCACGTCCAGGTCGTTGGTCGGCTCGTCGAGCAGGACCACGTTGCCGCCGATCTTCAGCGTCAGCGCCAGGTTGAGCCGGTTCCGCTCGCCGCCGGAGAGCACCTTGGTCGGCTTCTGCTGGTCCGGCCCCTTGAAGCCGAACGCCGCGATGTACGCCCGGGAGGGCATCTCGACCTTGCCCACCATGAGGTGGTCCAGCCCGTCGGAGACGACCTCCCAGACGGTCTTGTCGCCGTCGAGGCCCTGGCGGTTCTGGTCGACGTACGACAGCGACACGGTCTCGCCGACCCGGACGTCGCCGTCGGTCGGCTGCTCCAGCCCGACGATGGTCTTGAACAGGGTGGTCTTGCCGACGCCGTTCGGGCCGATGATGCCGACGATGCCGTTGCGCGGCAGCGAGAAGGACAGGTTGTCGATCAGCAGCCGGTCACCGAAGCCCTTGCTGAGGTTGCGCGCCTCGATGACGGTGCTGCCCAGACGCGGGCCCGGCGGGATCTGGATCTCCTCGAAGTCCAGCTTCCGGGTCTTCTCCGCCTCGGCGGCCATCTCGTCGTAACGGTCCAGGCGGGCCTTGGACTTGGTCTGCCGCGCCTTGGCGTTGGAGCGGACCCACTCCAGCTCCTCGGAGAGCCGCTTCTTCATCTTGGCGTCCCGGCGACCCTCGACGGCCAGCCGAGCGGCCTTCTTCTCCAGGTAGGTGGAGTAGTTGCCCTCGTACGGGTAGGCCCGGCCACGGTCCAGCTCGAGGATCCAGTTGGCCACGTTGTCGAGGAAGTACCGGTCGTGGGTGATGGCGATGACGGTGCCCGCGTACTTGGCCAGGTGCTGCTCCAGCCACTGCACGCTCTCCGCGTCCAGGTGGTTGGTGGGCTCGTCGAGCAGGAGCAGGTCGGGCGCCTCCAGCAGCAGCTTGCAGAGCGCCACCCGGCGGCGCTCACCACCGGAGAGCTGGGTGACGTCGGCGTCCGGCGGCGGGCAGCGCAGCGCGTCCATGGCCAGCTCGAGCTTGGAGTCGATGTCCCAGGCGTCGACGTTGTCCAGCTCCTCCTGGAGCTTGCCCATCTCCTCCATCAGCTCGTCGGAGTAGTCGGTTGCCATCTGCTCGGCGATCTTGTTGAACCGCTCCAGCTTCGCCTTCGTCTCGGCGACCGCCTCCTCGACGTTGCCGAGCACGGTCTTGGCGTCGTTGAGCGGGGGTTCCTGGGCCAGCATGCCGACGGTGAAGCCGGGCATCAACCGGGCCTCGCCGTTGCTCGGCCGGTCCAGCCCTGCCATGATCTTGAGGAGGCTGGACTTACCGGCGCCGTTCGGACCGACCACACCGATCTTGACCCCGGGCAGGAAGTTCAGCGTCACGTTGTCCAGCACGACCTTGTCGCCGTGCGCCTTGCGCGCCTTCTCCAGGACGTAGATGAACTGGGCCACGGTGCGGGCTACCTCCGTAGGTTTCGACTGGGAGCCGGCGGGCGAGGGCGCGGGGAGAACTCCCGCGGCCACCGGCCGGGCCGGCCGCACGCACGCCATCGTCAATCCTGACAGGTATTCGACGCCGCGCCCACATCACCCCGCCCCGGCGCTCCCGCGCGCGTCGCGCCAGCTCGGGACGGACCGCCGCCCCGGCGTCGGGCGGGGCGGTGGCTGTTGGCAAGATCACCGGCGTGATTCGGGGAGCGCGGAGCGGGTAGGGAACTCCGGCACGGGCTCCCAGACCTCGCAGCTACGCTCAGTACGCCCATGCGGTTGATCCGCCCAGCACCGGAGGTGGCCGAACGTGACCGTCCGCAGCTCCTTTGTCGTAGTGGCGAACCGCCTGCCGGTCGACGAGGTGAGCACGCCCGAGGGGCGGCAGTGGCGACGCAGCCCGGGTGGGCTGGTCACCGCCCTGCACCCCGTCCTCGCCGAACACCAGGGCACCTGGGTCGGCTGGGCCGGCGGCACCGGCGCCGCCCCGGAGCCGTTCGACCTGGAGGGCATCCACCTGCATCCGGTGCCGCTGAGCGGCGAGGAGCTCGAG
Source organism: Micromonospora sp. 15K316 (assembly GCF_004348525.1). Taxonomy (GTDB): domain Bacteria; phylum Actinomycetota; class Actinomycetes; order Mycobacteriales; family Micromonosporaceae; genus Micromonospora. The sequence continues at coordinate 2,779 of NZ_SMKG01000277.1, forward strand.
CGCTACTACGAGGGCCAGTCCAACGCGACGATCTGGCCGCTCTACCACGACGCCGTCGAGACGCCGGTCTACAAGCGCCGCTGGCGGGAGACGTACCGCCTGGTCAACGCCCGGTTCGCCGAGGCCGCGGCGGACGTGGCGGCCGAGGGCGCGACGGTCTGGGTGCAGGATTACCAGCTCCAACTGGTCCCCGCGATGCTCCGCGAGCTCCGGCCGGACCTGCGCATCGGCTTCTTCCTGCACATCCCGTTCCCGCCCATCGAGCTGTTCATGCAGATGCCGTTCCGCACCGAGATCCTGCGCGGGCTGCTCGGCGCCGACCTGGTCGGGTTCCAGCAGCGGCTGGCCGCCCAGAACTTCGTCCGGCTGGCCCGGCACCTGCTCGGGCTGCGCTACGAGGGCCAGATGATCCAGGTCGACGGCCGGCAGGTGAAGGCCGGGGCGTTCCCCATCTCGATCGACACCCGGGAGATGGAGCGGATGGCCGCCGACCCGGCGGTCCAGGCCCGGGCCAAGGAGATCCGCGAGGAGCTCGGCAACCCCCGGACGATCGTGCTGGGCGTGGACCGGCTGGACTACACCAAGGGCATCGAGCTACGCCTCAAGGCCTTCCGTGAGCTGCTGGCGGACGGGAAGCTGAGCGTCCCCGACGCCGTCATGGTGCAGGTCGCCACCCCGAGCCGGGAGCGGGTCGAGCACTACCAGGCCCTCCGCGTCAAGGTGGAGCGCGAGGTTGGTCGGATAAATGGCGAATTCGGCAGGGTGGGCGTGCCCGCGGTGCATTATCTGCATCAGTCGTACAGTCGCAGCGAACTGGCCGCGCTGTACGTCGCTGCCGACGTCATGATGGTGACCCCGCTGCGAGACGGAATGAATCTGGTGGCCAAGGAGTACGTGGCATCGCGCGCCGACCAGGGCGGTGCACTCGTGCTCAGTGAGTTCGCCGGCGCGGCAACCGAGCTGCGCCAGGCGTTCCTGTGCAACCCGCACGACCCCGACGCGGTCAAGGACGCCCTGCTGCGGGCCGTGCATGTCGAGAAGCCGGAGGCACGCCGCCGTATGCGGACGATGCAACGCCATCTGCGTACCAACGATGTGGGCCACTGGGCCCAGTCCTTCCTCACCGAGCTCGGTGCCCCCGAGGCGGAGGCCGCGTGAGCACCACTCTGCCCGGTGGCGTCGCCACCGACGTCATGGACCCGGAGCTACGCACCGCGATCGGCCGGATCGCCCGGGTGCCGCAGCTCCTGATCGCCTGTGACTACGACGGCACCCTGGCGCCGATCGTCGAGGACCCCAGCAAGGCCGTGCCCCTGCCCGAGTCGGTGGCCGCCATCCGCGCGCTGGCCGCGATGCCGCAGACCACCGTGGCGGTGGTCTCCGGTCGGGCGCTGCGTGACCTGGCCGCGCTCTCCCGGCTGCCCAGCGAGGTGCACCTGGTCGGCAGCCACGGCTCCGAGTTCGACATCGGCTTCGTCGAGCGGCTCTCGCCCGAGCTGATCGAGATCCGTACCCGGCTGCGGGACGCGCTGCGCGAGATCGCCGCGGCCCATCCGGGCGTCCGGCTGGAGCGCAAGCCGGCGAGCGTCGCCGTGCACACCCGCGGGCTGGACCCGCAGATCGCCGCAGCCGCCATCGAGGCGGTCCGCAGCGGCCCCGCGAGCTGGGACGGCGTCACCGTCACCCAGGGCAAGGAGGTCATCGAGCTCTCGGTGGTCGCCACCCACAAGGGCACGGCGGTCGACCAGCTGCGTACCCAACTCTCCGCCAGCGCGGTGCTCTTCATCGGCGACGACGTCACCGACGAGAACGCGTTCGGCAACCTGCACGGGCCGGACGTCGGCATCAAGATCGGCCCCGGCGACACCCAGGCCCAGTACCGGGTCGCCGAGCCGATCGAGGCCGCGCGCGCCCTCGGGCTGCTGCTGGAGACCCGCCGGCACTGGCTCTTCGGCGAGCGGGCGGTGCCGATCGAGCGGCACTCGATGCTGGCGAACGGCCGTACCGTCGGGCTGGTCACGCCGGAAGCCAAGATCACTTGGCTCTGCCACCCGAAGCCGGACTCGGCGGCGATCTTCGCCGACCTGGTCGGTGGCAGCCCCGCCGGGCACTTCACCGTCTCGCCCGAACGGGGCGGCATCCCGCTGGGCCAGCGCTACCGCCCCGGCACGATGACCGTGGAGACCCGCTGGTCCGGCCTGACCGTCACCGACTGGCTGGACACGCCCGCCAGCGAGACCACCCCGGACGGGCCGGCCGTCATGGGTGGCGACTCCACCCTGATCCGGGTGCTCACCGGCACCGGGCGCGCGCGGATCGACTTCGCCCCCCGGCCCGAGTTCGGCCAGGTCGCCGTGCAGCTGCAACCGCTCGACGACGGCCTGCTGGTGCTCGGCTCGAACGAGCCGATCGCGCTCTACTCCCCCGGCGTGGAGTGGGAGATCACCAGCGACGGCGTCTACGAGAGCGCCAAGGCCGTCGTCGACCTCCGCGCCGTCGGCGGTCAGGTGGTGCTGGAGATGCGCTTCGGCACGCAGAGCCTGGAACACCACCGGCTGTCGATCCACGAGCGGCAGGCCGCGGCCGAGCAGCCGTGGACGGACTGGGTGTCGACGCTCCGGCTGCCCAGCACCGCCCGTGACCTCGTCGTCCGCAGCGCGCTCACGCTCCGCGGTCTCTGCCACGAGCCCACCGGCTCGATCCTGGCCGCCGCGACCACCTCGCTCCCCGAGGAGCTGGGCGGCGTACGCAACTGGGACTACCGCTACTGCTGGCTGCGGGACGCCGCGCTGAGCGCGCGGTCGCTCGTCGACCTCGGTTCGACCGAGGAGGCCGAGGGGTTGCTGCGCTGGATCGACGGCGTCGTCGAACGCACCGGCGGGCACCCCGAACGGCTGCACCCGCTCTACACCGTGGACGGGTACGAGCTGGGCGCCGAGGCCGTCATCGACACCCTGCCCGGCTACGCCGGCTCCCGGCCGGTACGGGTCGGCAACCTCGCCAACCACCAGCTCCAGCTGGACGTCTTCGGTCCGGTCGCCGACCTGATCGCCGCCGTGGCCGATCTGCGCGGCTCGGTCCGGGAGACGGAGTGGCGGGTGCTGGAGTCGATGGTCGAGGCGGTCAGCCGTCGCTGGCACGAACCCGACCACGGCATCTGGGAGGCCCGGCTCCCACCGCGGCACCACATCTTCTCGAAGGTGATGTGCTGGATGACGGTGGACCGTGCGCTGCACGTCGTGCGGCAGCACGGCGGCGAGGACCGCCCGGAGTGGGTGGAGCTGCGCGACCGGATCGCCGCCAACGTGCTGGAGTACGGCTGGCACGAGCACGCCGAGGCGTACAGCGTCGCCTACGGCGACGAGGACATGGACGCCTCCTCGCTCTGGATCGGCCTCTCCGGGCTGCTCCCCGGCGACGACCCGCGCTTCCTCTCCACCGTGCTCAAGATCGAGGCCGACCTGCGCAGCGGCCCGGTGGTCTACCGCTACCACTGGGACGACGGCCTGCCCGGCCGGGAGGGCGGCTTCCACATCTGCACGGCGTGGCTGATCGAGGCGTACCTGCGCACCGGTCGGCGCACCGACGCCGAGGAGCTCTTCGCCCAGATGATCGACACCGCCGGTCCGACGGGTCTGCTCCCCGAGCAGTACGACCCGCTCGCCGAGCGGGGGCTGGGCAACCACCCGCAGGCGTACAGCCACCTCGGGCTGGTCCGTTGCGCCCTGCTGCTCGACAACATGCTCAAGCAGTAACCCGAGCATCAGAGAACGGCGGCCGGGGGATCCCTCCCCCGGCCGCCGTTCCACACCTAACGTCGATCATGAAGTTGTCGCCGCTCACCCCGGCGTGTCGCGACCACAACTTCATGATCGACGGCGGCTCGGGGAC
>NZ_SMKG01000278.1 GCF_004348525.1 Micromonospora sp. 15K316
GCGGCGGGTCGGTGGCACGGGGGACGTCGGCCGGGTGCTCTCGTTAGCGGGTCGGCCTTTCGGCCGGGACGATCCGGGTCGCGTCGAGGTGGTGGGCCGGACGGGTGACGTAGCCGAACGATTGTTCGGCCAGACTAGCGTCATGGCAGAGAACTCCCCCGCCGAGCCCGCTGCGGACTACGTCACAGACATCGGGCTCCGGCGAATCGATCACGTCGGTATCGCCGTCGCCGACCTGGACGCCGCGATCGACTTCTACCAGAAGACGTTCGGCATGCGCTGCGTGCACACCGAGACCAACACCGAGCAGGGCGTACGCGAGGCGATGCTGACCGTCGGCCCCGACGTCGAGGGGGGCTGCGTGCAGCTGCTCGCCCCACTCACGCCGGAGTCCACCATCGCGAAGTTCCTCGACCGCAACGGCCCCGGGGTGCAGCAGGTGGCGTACACCGTCGCGGACGTCGACGCGGCCTGCGCGGCGCTGCGCGAGCGCGGGATGCGGCTGCTCTACGACGAGCCGCGACGGGGCACCGCGAACTCCCGGATCAACTTCGTCCACCCGAAGGACGCCGGGGGCGTGCTGGTGGAGCTGGTCGAACCCGCCGCGCACTGACCGACGGCTCCCGGCCGCCGCTCTCCGCATGGCCGGGGGCCGGGGGCCGGGGGCCGACCAACCGCGTCGGCGAGCACGAGTCTGCGCGCTGCGACGCCTGCCCGGACACCTTCACGCATCGGCCGATGCAATTGTTCACAGGGGACTTCCCGCCCTAGCTACCGTTCAGTAACGTCCGCCCCCAACAGGGGCGCGACCGGTCGACGATGTGTCGGACGCCGACATGGTGGCCGATCGCGCCGGCGCCGACGATGGCAGCACCCAGTCCCGCGCGTGCGGGTGCGGACGAACGGGAGGTCACCGTGCAGGACATCCTCGAAGCGATCATGACCGCTGAGGGCTCCGACCAGCCCGAGCGGGAACTCGCCGGGATCGCCGGCCTGCCGGTGCCGGAGAGCTACCGCGGCGTCGTGGTACGGGCCGACGAGACGCACATCTTCGACGGGATGGCGTCGCGCGACAAGGACCCGCGCAAGGCGCTGCACGTCCAGGAGGTGCCGACGCCCGAACTCGGCCCCGGCGAGGCGCTGGTGGCCGTGATGGCCAGCGCCATCAACTACAACACCGTCTGGACGAGCATCTTCGAGCCGCTGCCCACCTTCACGTTCCTCCAGCGCTACGGCCGGCTCTCCGCGCTGACCCGCCGGCACGACCTGCCGTACCACGTGGTCGGTTCGGACGCGGCCGGCGTGGTGCTGCGTACCGGCCCCGGGGTGACCCGCTGGCGGCCCGGCGACGAGGTGGTGGCGCACTGCCTCTCGGTGGAGCTGGAGGACTCGGCCGGCCACGACGACACCATGCTCGACCCGCAGCAGCGGATCTGGGGCTTCGAGACCAACTTCGGTGGCCTCGCCGAGCTGGCCGTGGTCAAGGCCAACCAGTTGATGCCGAAGCCGCGACACCTCAGCTGGGAGGAGGCGGCCAGCCCGGGACTGGTCAACTCGACCGCGTACCGGCAGCTCGTCTCGCAGCACGGCGCCGGCATGAAGCAGGGTGACGTGGTGCTGATCTGGGGAGCCTCCGGCGGCCTCGGTGGCTACGCCACCCAGCTGGCCCTGCACGGTGGAGCGATCCCGGTCTGCGTGGTCTCCTCCCCGGAGAAGGCCGAGCTGTGCCGGCGGATGGGCGCCGACCTGGTCATCGACCGCACCGCCGAGGGGTTCCGGTTCTGGCGGGACGAGCAGACCCAGGACGCCGACGAGTGGCGTCGCTTCGGCGAACGGATCCGGGAGCTGACCGGCGGCGAGGACCCGGACATCGTCTTCGAGCACCCCGGCCGGGAGACCTTCGGCGCCAGCGTCTTCGTCGCCAAGCGCGGTGGCACCGTGGTCACCTGCGCCTCCACCAGTGGCTACCAGCACCAGTACGACAACCGCTACCTCTGGATGCATCTGAAGCGGATCATCGGCAGCCACTTCGCCAACTACCACGAGGCGTGGCAGGCCAACCGGTTGGTGGCCCTGGGCCGGGTGCACCCCACGGTGTCGAGGACCTACCCGCTGGAGCGGACCGGTCAGGCCGCGTACGAGGTGCATCGCAACGCCCACCAGGGCAAGGTCGGCGTCCGCTGTCTCGCCCCGCAGGACGGCCTCGGGGTGCGCGACCCGGAGCTGCGCGCCCGGCACGCGCACGCGATCAACCGGTTCCGCGGTCACTGAACGCCCCGGCCCGTCCCGTCCGGTCGCGCCGGGGCGGAACGGGCCCGGTGCCGTGCCGGCCGAGCGAGGCGCGGCACCGCCGGTCCGGGCGACGACTCACGGCCAATGCGGGTACGCCACCGCCTTTCCGGCGCGCGGTCGGCGTCCCATTCGGGTACCGACGCGGGGTACGCACAAAGGGCCCGGCCGGTGCCGTAGTGAGCCCCTTTTCGCGTACCGGCACGGGACCGGCCTACCCACCCCGGAGCTGCCAAGATCGGTGCCCGGCCCGGTCCCGTGACGAGCGGAAGTTGACCATGTAAAGAGGACTCGAAAGGTTCGTACCGCTCTTGCGGAGCACCCTGGGGCGTCTGCCAGTATGTCCCAATGCCCCAGCAGCAATCCTCCCCTCTCGCGTTCTTCGATAACGCGAACTCACAGCCAGATTTCACGGTTGGCCTGCGCGGATACAACACCCACCAGGTCGATGACTTCCTCGGCCGGATGACCGCCGCGCTCACCCAGTCCGAGCAGGCCCGGGCCGAGGCCGAGCAGCGGATGAACGACGCGCAGCGTCGGCTCCGCCAGGCCGACCAGCGCGTGGCCGCGCTGGAGCAGAAGCTCACGGACACCAACAAGCAGCTCGAGGAGAACAGCCGGCCGACGCTCTCCGGCCTGGGCACGCGCGTCGAGCAGATCCTCCGGCTGGCGGAGGAGCAGGCCAACGACCACCGCAACGAGGCCAAGCGCGAGTCGGAGGGGATCCTCTCCGCCGCCCGCCTCGAGGCGCGGGAGATCACCGACAAGGCCCGCGCCGAGGCGGCCGCGATGAAGGCCACCGCCGAGCGCGAGGCCGGCAACCTGCGCACCGCCGCCGAGCGGGAGGCCGCCGAGGTCCGCGTCCAGGCCCGCCGCGAGGCCGACACGCTGCGCGCCGACGCCGATCGGGAGACCAAGCAGCTGCGCACGGTAACCGCGCACGAGGTGGCCGAGCTGAAGTCCACCGTCGAGCGGGAGGTGGCCACCCTCCGGGCCACCGCCGAGCGCGAGATCACCCAGCAGCGGGCGAAGGCCGCCCGGGAGGCCGAGGAGAAGCGCGCCGAGGCGACGAAGCTGCTCACCGACGCACGCGACAAGCGCGACAAGGACCTCCAGGCCCTGGAGCTCCAGCTCGCCGAGCGCCGGGAGAAGGCCGAGCGCGAGGAGTCCGAGCGGCACGCCGCTCAGGTGGCGCAGACCCAGAAGATGGTCAGCGAGGCCGAGCAGCGGGCCCGCGCCGCCCAGGAGCGGGCGAAGGAGATCGAGCAGCGCGCGGAGGCTCGCCGGGTCGAGTCGGAGCGCACCGCCGCCGAGACGATCGACAAGGCCAAGGCGCTGGCCGACAAGACCCTCAGCGAGGCGAGGGCGGAGTCGCAGCGCCTGCTCAGCGAAGCCCGCACGGAGGCCGAGCTGACCACGCAGGCGGCCCGCCGCGAGGTCGAGGACCTCACCCGCCAGAAGGACGCGGTCACGTCGCAGCTGGGTCAGATGCTCTCCGGCCTCGCCGGCATCGTGCCCGGTGTGCCGAACGGGCAGGCCGCCGCGGCGGACGACAAGCCCGAGGCCGGCAAGTCCGGCGGCGACAAGGTGGCCGCGGAATCGGCTGGCTGACGCACCGCAGGGTCGGGGCATGACGCGGCGCGGGGGGCACCGGGTGACCGGTGCCCCCCGCGCCGCGCGCTTTTCACCACCCACTGTTATCCACCGGTACGACCCGAGTGAAGTAGGGCCGACAGGGGCGTCCGTATCGCCCCAGGAGGGCCCGTTGCGTGTGAGGATGAGGGCATGTCGCACGGCGAGGAACTGTTCGCTCTCGGCGGGGACGTGGCCACGGAGCCCAGCTTCGAGACCGCTCTGCGGGGGTACGAGAAGAAGCAGGTCGACCGGTACGTCGCGCGGGCGGAGCATGAGATCACAGCTCTCGCGGCAGAGCGGGAGCAGGCCTACACCCAGATCCACAAACTCGCCGGCCAGGTCGAGGTGCTCCAGCGGGACCTCGCCCAGGTGCGCAAGCAGGTCGGCGTGGTGGACCGGGCGTCGTTCCGGCACCTCGGCCCCCGCGTCGAACACATCCTCACCCTCGCCGAGGAACAGGCCGAAGAGATCCTCCGCGTCGCCAACGACGAGATCGACTCCCGTCGGGCCGCCGCCGAGCACATCATCGAGGACGCCCGCGAGCAGGCCGAGAAGGCGCTGAAGGACTTCGAGATCGCCCTCGCCGCGCGGCGCGCCGAGGAGGAGCGGCAGGCCGCCGGCCGCAAGGCCGAGTCGGAGGCCGCCCTGCGCGCCGCCAAGGAGGAGTCCGCGAAGCTGCGCCGCAACGCGCAGGACGAGCTGGCGAAGGCGCAGCGGGAGGCGAGCCAGCTCCGGGAGGCCGCCAAGGAGATCCACACGCGGGCCCAGCAGGAGTCCACCAAGCTGCGCGAGGCCGCCCGGGCGACGCTGGCCAAGGCGGAGCAGGAGGCCACCGACCTGCGGGACGCCGCCAAGGAGGTGCACGCGAAGGCCCAGCAGGAGGCCAAGCGCCTCGTCGACCAGGCGACCGAGGCCGGGCGGGCCACCCACGCCAAGGCGCAGCGGGAGGCGAAGCAGACCATCGACGACGCCGCGATGGCGGGGCGGGCCACCCGGGCGAAGGCCCAGCAGGAGGCCGAGCGGATCACCACGCAGGCGAGCGAGACGGCCAAGCGCAGCCGCGCCGAGACCGAGGCGTACGTGCAGCGGATGCGCAGCGAGACCGAGTCGTACGTACAGCAGTCGCGGGCGCAGACCCAGCAGGAGCTGGGCGCCTGGCGGGCCGGCGTGGAGAAGGAGGTCAACTCCCGGCGGGAGACCGCGGATCGCGAGCTGGCCCAGCGCCGGGCCGCTGCCGAGCAGGAGTTCGCCAAGCGCCGCGACGAGCTGGAGAAGCAGCACAAGTCTCGCCAGCAGGAGCTGGAGACGACCTTCACGCGCCGCCAGCAGGAGCTGGAGACGACTGCCGCGCGCCGCCAGCAGGAGCTCGAGACCGAGTACACGGCCCGGCGCGACCAGCTGGAGGCCGAGTACACCACGCGCAAGAACGAGATCGAGCAGGGCGCCGACCGGGTCCGGCAGGCGGCCGAGCGGGACGCCGTCACCCTGCGCCGGGAGGCCGAGGAGCAGGCCGCCGAGCTGCTGCGCCGGGCCGAGGCGGACGCGACCGAGAAGCGTCGCACGGCCGACGAGCACGTCGCGACCTCCCGGCGGCAGTTCGAGGAGTACGCGGCGACGACCCAGCAGGCCCTGGCCACCACCCAGCAGCACCTCGCGGCGACGCAACAGGAGGTCGCGTCCGGCCGGCAGCAGCTCGCACAGGTGATGCTGGAGATCGCGCAGGCTCAGCAGAAGCTCGCCGATCTGCGCCAGGAGACGTGGACGTCGCGTCAGGAGTCCGACGAACTCCAGCGGCAGCTGGCCGAGCTGCGGGGTCAGCTCGCCGCCACGCCGGCCGGCTCCGACGGCCCCACCTCGCCGCCGCCCGCCGGCGCGACCACGGCGGCCGCGGGTCCGGCGGTGGCGGCCCGGCCGGTCGACACCGGGCGGGGCGCGGGCACCGACCCGACGGCGACGCCGGCGGGTACGTCCCGCACGGGCAGCACCAAGGGCGAACCGGTCGCCGGCAAGGCGCAGCCCGACAGCAAGGTCCAACCGGTCGCCGCGACCGCGCAGCCCGCCGAGGGCACGACACAACCCGCCGGGGCGGGTACGCCGTCCGGAAAGGGTGCGGGCGGAGCGAACGCGGCCGGCGCCCGGCCGGCGCCGACGACCGCCGAGGACGTGGCCGAGTCGCCGGCGACCGGCCAGCCGAAGGCCCGCCCGGTGGCCGAACCGGTCACCACGGTGGACGACGGCGCCGCCGGTGCGGCCGTGGACGGCGAGCCGACCGTCGCCGCGGTGCCCGGCGAGGGCGGCCGGGGCGCGACCCCCACGAAGATCACCAGCACGGGTGAGAACGGCAAGCGCCCCAGCAAGCCGACCACCGACGAGCGCGCGGCCAAACCCAACACGGTCTCGGTCGAGAAGGAGTGACCCGGGCCGGCGGACCGGCACCCTCCCGCGGCCGGCTCGCCGCCGACCGGGGATTGCGGCCGGTACGGTCCGCCGGCAGCCAGTAGTCTCCGGGCAGGGCCGGCGCCAGGAGCGTGCCGGACGCACGGATGAGGCGGCGCAGTCGCCGAACCTGACCGGAGGACTGGTGACTCAGGACGGGCCGAGGGCCGACGGGCCGGATCCCGAGCGGGCCGAGGCGGGGCAGCCGACGCCGGAGCGCCGCCGGGGGTCACGGCGCACCCCGGCCCCGCAGGGCGCGAC
>NZ_SMKG01000279.1 GCF_004348525.1 Micromonospora sp. 15K316
CACCACCCCGGGCGCGCTCCACCGCATTCCCAGGTCGCCCTCCACGGTGCGGGCCCGCCACAGGGAACCCGCCACCTCCCGACCCGGCCCGGTCGCCCGCTCGTCCGGGGTGAGCACCGAGTAGACGTCGGTGGTGGCCCCACCGACGTCCACCACCGCCAGGTCCCCGCCGAGCCGGTCGGCGAGCACCTCCACCCCGGTCAACACGGCGTCCGGGGTGGCCGCCCGCACCAACCGCGCGAACCGGGACCCCCGCGACAGCCGCTTCCCACCGATGACGTGCCGCAGGAACACCTCCCGGATCGCCGCCCGCGCCGACGCCGGCGACAACACCCCGATGCGGGGCAGCACGTTCTCGGCCACCGTCACCGGCACCCCCGTTGCGGCCAGCACCGCCGCCAACTCCTCCCGCACGTCGACGTTGCCGGCCAGCACCACCGGCACCCGCCAGCGGGCCCGGGCCAGCCGCGTCGCGTTGTGCGTCAACACCTCCGCGTCCCCACCGTCGGTGCCACCCACCAGCAACACCACGTCCGGGCGGGCCGCCCGCAACGCGCGAAGCTGCGCCGCGCCCAGCCGACCGGCGGCCACATGCACCACGTTCGCCCCCGCCGACAGGCCCACCCGCCGGCCCGCCTGCGCCGTCACCAACTGCTCGTAGCCGACCACCGCCAACCGCAGCCCACCCCCGGCCGACGAGCACACGTACCACGCCGGATCGCGGACGCCCAGCCCGGCGGTGGCCGCCGCGACAGCCGCGTCCAGGCCGTGCAGCACGTCCGTACCGACCGTCGTCGCCGACGCGGCCGCCGCGACCAGCCGCGCGTCGTCCAGATCGACCACCGCCACCTTCGTGTACGTCGACCCGACGTCGGCGCAGACCGCGACGTTCACGCCGTCGGCGGCACGACCACCGTGCCGGTCGCGGTGACCGCCACGATCGGCGGGTCGAGGACCTCCGCGGCCGACTCACCCCGGTCCGGGCGGCCCCGGCACACCACCAGGCAGCTCAGCTCCACCGTCCGGCTGCGGGTACCCACCCGGCTGACCTGCGCGGTCACCTCCACCACGTCACCGGCCCGGATCGGGGCGCTGAACCGCACATCGGCGTACCCGGCGAACAACCCCTCGTCGCCGTCGGTGCGGATGCACACCTCCGTGGCGACATCCCCGAACAACCCCAGGGCGTACGCCCCGTCGACCAGGTTCCCCGCATAGTGGGCGTGCGAGTACGGCACGTACCGCCGGTGCGTCACCGTCAACCCCAGCCGCGGATCCTGACCCGTCACGCCGCCGCCCTCCTGCTCGTGATCAACGCGTGCGCCAGGTAACTGGCCACCTCACCCGGGGTGGTGCCCCGGCCGAAGATCCGATCCACACCCAACTCCTCGGCCATCGTCTCGTCGAAACGCGGCCCACCGACGATCAGCAGCGGACGCCTGCCCGCCGGCATCGCCTCCCGGAACGCCGCCGACATCTCCCGCGTGTTGTGCAGATGCGCGTCGCGCTGCGTCACCACCTGCGACACCAGCACCGCGTCCGCCTTCTCCACCCGGGCGGCCTCCACCAGCTCCGGCACGCTCACCTGCGCCCCCAGATTGGTGACCTTCAACTCCCGGTAGTACTCCAGGCCCTTCTCCCCCGCGATGCCCTTCACGTTCAGGATCGCGTCGATGCCGACGGTGTGCGCGTCCGTGCCGATGCACGCCCCCACCACCGACAACTTCCGCCGCAGCCGCTGCTTCACCAGGGCGTTGACCTCCTTGGCCGACAGCAACGGGAAGTCCCGCTCCACCACCTGCACCGCGGACACGTCCACCAGATGGTTCACCCGCCCGTACACCACGAAGAACGTGTACCCGTCGCCCATCTGCTTCGCGTGCACCAGCATCGCCGGGTCGATGCCCATCTTCCCGGCCAGCTGGATCGCCGCGCCCTCGGCCCGCTTGTCGTGCGGCACCGGCAGCGTGAACGACACCTGCACCATCCCGTCACCGGTGGTGTCCCCGTACGGGCGCACGATCTTCTTCTCCACGCCGGCACCGCTCACGACCGCACCGCCGTCTCCCCGGCGGCCAGCACGCCGCCGCGCTCCGCGGCCGGTTCCGCCTCGAGGATCTCCGTGGCCGGATTCCAGTAGTCCGCCTCGTGCCGGGCCACCCCGTCCAGGCCCTTACCCCGATCCGGTGGGCGTTTCATGATGCCGAACGTGCCCTCGGCGATCGCCGTCAACAACGACTGGTCACCGATGCGCGCCAACAGCTCCACCGCCTCCCGCAGCACCTGCTGCGCCCGCTGCTGGATGAACCCGCCCGGCGCCGGCACGAAGTCCTCGTGCAGCCCACCGGCCGCACCCAACACGTACCGCACGTTCTGCACCGCGATGTCCCGGTCCGACAACCACGGCGTCACCACCGCCTCGGTCATCATCCCCACCAGCAGGATGCCCTGCCCGGTCAGCGTCCCCGCCAGGTTGAAGAACCCGTCGAGCAGGTTGCCGCGGAACACGTCCCCGGTCATGTGCTTCGTCGGCGGCATCCACTTCAACGGCGCGTCGGGGAACAACTCCCGCGCCAGCAACGCATGCGCCAACTCCAGCCGGAACGACTCCGGCACATCCGGGTTGATCTCGAACGCGTGCCCCAACCCCAGCTGCCAGTCCGCCAACCCCGCCTCGTGCGCGAAGAACTCGTTGAGCAGCTGCGACACCGTCACCGTGTGCGCCTCCTCCACCGCGTCGGCGGTGGTGAGGTAGTTGTCCTCCCCGGTGTTGATGATGATCCCCGCCCGCGCGTGCACCTGCCGCGAGAACCGCTGGTCCACGAACGTGCGGATCGGATTGATGTCGCGGAACAGGATCCCGTACATCGAGTCGTTCAACATCATGTCCAGGCGTTCCAGGCCCGCGAGGGTCGCCATCTCCGGCATGCACAACCCGGACGCGTAGTTCGTCAACCGCACGTACCGGCCCAGCTCCTTCGAGGACACGTCCAACGCCGCCCGCATCAACCGGAAGTTCTCCTGCGTCGCGTACGTGCCGGCGAAACCCTCCCGCGTCGCGCCCTCCGGCACGTAGTCCAGCAACGACTGCCCCGTCGACCGGATCACCGCGATCACGTCCGCGCCCGCCCGCGCCGCCGCCTGCGCCTGCGGAATGTCCTCATAGATGTCACCGGTCGCCACGATCAGGTAGACCCACGGCCGCTGCTTCGGGTCCCCGTACCGCTTCACCAGCCGGTCCCGCTCGGCCCGCCGCCGGTCGATACGCCGCACCCCCGCGGCGACCGCCTTCCGGGCCGCCCGGCGCGCGGCCGTGGCCGCCTTCCCGGTGGGCTGGGTGAACCGCACCGATCCGGCGGCGGCCTTCTGCGCCAGCAACGTCACATCGGTCAGATCCTCCCGGGCGAGCGCGTCGAACACCGGCGCCGCCACCCCGTGCCCCAGACCCACGTCCGCCACCACGGCGTCCACCAGCCGGTTCACCCACGGAATGCCGTCCGGGTCCGCGCCGGTCACCCCGGCCAGCCGCAACACCGCCCGCTCCACCGACACCGTCGTGTGACTGCGGGCCAGGTCCACCACCGGCTGCCCCGCGCGGCGCGCCAACTCCCGCGCCCGCGCCACCAGCACCGGATCAAGATCAAGCTTCCGTCTCACGCCGCCGCCCCGCTCCGCCGCGCGGCGGCACGCCACGCCCCGCTGGTTCGCTCGCTCACGCAGACCCTTCCTCATAGATCACGTCACCACGCAGCACCGTCCGCCGGCACACCGGCAACGGCGTCGGATCCTGCGGCCCCCGCAACTCCGGCTCCTCGGCCAGCAGCACCGGCAGCCCCCGATCCACCCCCGCCGGCGTCTCCCACACCGCGAACGTCGCCGGCGCACCCAACGCGAGAACCCCCTCGTTGTCCAGATGCACCGCCCGCCACCCGCCGCGCGTGTGCGCCGCGAACGCCGCCCGCACACTCATCCGCTGCGCCGCACTGTGATGCGCCGCCGCCGCCCGCACCGACCCCCACGGGTCCACCGGCGTCACCGGCGAATCCGACCCGAACGCCAACGCCACCCCCACCGAATGCATCGCACCCATCGGATTCGACGCCAACGACCGCGCCAACCCCAACCGCGACTCGTACATCCGGCCCGCGCCACCCCACAACCGGTCGAACGCCGGCTGCATGCTCGCCACGATCCCGTACTCCACGAACCCGGCGATCAACCGCTTGTCCATGATCTCCGCGTGCTCGACGCGGTGCCGCGCCGCGCGCACCCGCTCCACACCCAACTGCCGCACCGCCCCCGCGAACCCCTCCAGGACCGTGCCGATCGCCGCGTCCCCGATCGCGTGGAACCCGCCCTGCAACCCGTGCGCCGCGCAGTCCAGCAGATGCTCCCGCACCTGCTCCGCCGACAGGTAGCCGTGCCCGACCCCGTCCCCGTCCAGGTACGGCTGCGACAGGTGCGCCGTCCGCGAACCCAACGCCCCGTCCGCGAACAGATCACCACCGGCGCCCACCGCACCCAACTCCCGGGCCCGCGCCGCGCCACCCAACTCACCCCAGTACCCGTACACCTCCGGCACACCCGCACCCGAGATGCCCAGCAGACCCGTGAAGTCCTCCTCGTCGGAGATCTCCGGCCCACCGCACTCGTGCACCGCCGCCACACCCAGCGACGCCGCGTGCGCCAACGCCACCCGCTGCGCATCCACCCGCTGCGCCCGCGTCACCGACGCGAACGCCGCCGCCCGCACCACGTGGTGCGCGTCACGCCGCAGCCACCCCGACTCGTCGTACCCCGCCGCGGCCACCACCTCCGGCACCGCCGCCAGCATCGCCCGCGACACCAACGCCGAGTGGATCGACGCCTGCGACAGGTACACCCGCCGACCACCGGCCGCCCGCTCCAACACCTCCGCGTCCGGCAGCTCCGGCGCACCCCAGCTCGACTCGTCCCAGCCGTGGCCCAGCACCACCGCGTCCGCCGGCAGATTTGCCGCGAACCCGGCCACCGCGTCCAGCAACTCCCCCGCCGAACGCACCCCCGACAGATCCAGCCCCGACAACACCAACCCGGTGTCCGTCGCGTGCACGTGCGCGTCCACGAACGCCGGCGTCACCAACGCCCCGTCCAGATCCACCACCCGGTCGGCGGCGGGCGCGTCCGCGTCCACCCCCAGCCAGGTGATCCGCCCACCGGAGACCAGCAGCGCGGTCGCGTTCGGGTCGGCGGGGCAGTGCAGCACGCCGCCGCGGTACAACGTCGAGGGGTTCGTCATGACCTCAGTCTGCCGCCAACCGGGACTCGAAGAGCCGACGGACCCCCGGCTCCGCGCGCAGCAACCCCAACGCCAGATCCGCGTGCCCCGGCACGTACCCGTTGCCCACCAGCATCGTCACGTCCGCCGCCAAGCCCTCCGCGCCCAGCGCCGCCCCCGCGAAGCTCGTCGCCATCGAGAAGAAGATCACGGTGCCGCCGTCCGCCGTGCCCAGGATCGCCCCGTGCTCACACCCCGGCACGTCCACGCAGACCACCGTCACGTCCGCCGGCACACCGAGCGCCGTGGTCACCGCCGTCGACACCGCCACCGGATCCCGCGCGTCGGCCAACGCCACCGCGTCGGCCAACCCGACCGCCGTCAGCGCGTCCCGCTCCGCCGCCACCGGCACCACCCCGACCGTACGGCCCGCGCCCGCCCGCCGCGCCGCCGCCAGCGACAGCGAACCACTCTTACCCGCGCCACCGATCACCGCCACCGTCACCGGCCGGGGGTCCCCCTCACGCGCCCGGTCGGCCACGTAACGCGACACCACCCGCGCCGTCAACGCCGGCGCCCCGCACACGTCCAACACCGCGAGCGACAACTGCGGATCCTCGTCCGCCGGCAGCACCGCGGCGATCGACCGGGCGAACAGGATCGCCCACCCGTCGCACGGCACCTGCTCGCTGCGCCCGTCCCACCGCGCCAACCCGTCCGTGATCACCAGCGGCGTCAACGTCAACGACACCAGCGTCGCCACCCGCTGGCCCGCCACGAGCCCCAGCGGCGACCGCCGGCCCGCCTCCTCGACGGTGCCGATCAGCATCCCGCCCGAACCGGTCACCGGGTTCTGCATCTTCCCCCGGCTGCTGACGATCTCCAGCACCTCGGCGCGTACCGCGTCCCCGTCACCGCCGTGCTTCTCCCACAGCTGCCGGAAACTCGCCGCGTCCAGATTCAGCCGCTCCACCCGGATCCGCACCTCGTTCGCGGCGATCTCCGGACTCGCGTCCAGCCGCCGGGCCGCCTGCGGCAGCACGCCCGCCGGATCCACGACGCGGTGCAGCCCCACCGGTGACGTCACGCCGACCTCCCCCTGTCAACCGCCCGAAGCCCCGGTCAAGGCTCGCATCGCGGGAAAACTTCCGGCAGACTAATTTCTAGGCCGCAGATTTTCCAGTAGCCTTCGGGCGGCTGATCAACCGCACCACACGAGGAGGGGCCGTGACCCAGACCCAACCGGTGGAGACCATCCCCACAGCCCGCC
>NZ_SMKG01000027.1 GCF_004348525.1 Micromonospora sp. 15K316
GGCCCCCGGCACGTGCCGGACCGGCGCGCCCACACCCCCGCGCTCACCACCCTGGAGCCCACGCGGCGTACCCGGACCGACCCCGGACCGGTGACGCCGCTGAACGCGACGACGAGCCAGCCGTGGCAGGTGCGGCAGCGGCTGGCGAGCATGTCCGCGGCGGACCTGCGCACGTACCGGCGGTGGGCGGACGAGGTGATCGCGGAACGGCAGCGGCAACCGGGCGTCCGCGCCACCGTCGACACGCTCGCGCCCGTGCACCGCGCCGAGCTCGTCGACCGCGTGGTGGACCTGCTCCGGACGAACGACCACTTGGAGCGGCACGAGACCGAGCGGCTGGCGGGCGACCTGATCGGCCGGTTCCTGCGGGAGGGGCCCGCGCCGCTGCCCGCGCCGCCTTTCCGGCGTGATCTCGACAGCACCTTCGTCTTCGACCCGGGAGCGATCGAGGTCCCCTGGGCGAACCGGGCCCAGCTGGACGCCTACGTCCGCTCGATCGCGGCCGAGTCGGCGAGGCGAACCGCCGGGGGACTGCCGCCGCTGCGCCTGCACGTGGAGGTCGGCCCGGGCCAGAGCACCCGGCTCGTCGACCGGCTCGTCGAACAGCTGCTGCCCGCGCGGCCCGGCGCGGACGGCACCCGCCGGGGGCCCGGTCGGCGGATCGCCGACTCCCGGGCGGCCCGGCTCACCGCGACCCTCCGGGAGCTGCTGGCGAGGCACGGCGGTGCGGACGACGCCGTCGAGTTCACCAGTCGCGTCACGACCGCGCCGCTGCCGGGCGCCGGGCCGCTCGGCCGCGGTCCGGCTCGGGACTGGGCACGGATCTGGGTCGGCGTGCCGGCGGGCGAGAACGGCCGCGGCGGCGGCGCCGGCACGACCGCCCGGGACGGGCGGGGCGACCAGCGTTGGGACCCCTGGACCCCGGAGGAGGGAGTCTCGCCGGAGCCGTCCCGGGCCCGCTCGGACTCGCCGGCGGGCGGACGCCGTCGGGGCCGCCGGGCGCGGCAGGTCACCGCGCGCGGCACCACCGGCTCGCGCGCCGGGGCGCCGCGCACCCCCCGGGCGACGGCGCGTCCGACCCGGCCCGGCTCCTCGCGCCCGGGCGGCTCCGCGCAGCGTCCGGCGGACGCCACAGGTTCCGGGACGTCGACGTCGCCGCCCGGCAGCGCGCTCACCTCCGCCGACGCCGACGGCGCGCTCCACGCCTACCTGGCGTTCCGGGCGAACGCGCTGCCCGCCCTGACCGGCGAAGCCGCGCCTCCGGTGACCGACGATCTCTCCTGGGCCACCCGGCCCGGGGCCCTCGCGCGGCCCACCGCGGACGTTCTCGACCGCTTCGGGCTGCGCGCGGTGGTGGCCCAGGAGAGCAGCCTCTACGCCGCGATCGCCGCCACGCTCACCCACTACCAACTGCCCGGCGGCGACCTGCTCACCCGCCAACCGCCCGACGCGTGGCCGGCCACCATCGCGGGAATGATCCTGGCGGAGCTGCGGGGCGACGACACCCCGGGCCCGCGCATCGGCCTCGACCACACCGACGAGGCGACCGTCCGCGAGGTGACCACCTGGATCGCCGACGGCATGCCGCAGGATCGGGTGCCGGCGGCGATCCTCGCCGCGCTGAACCTCGACGAGGGGGCGGACGGCAACCTCCAGGCGATGCTCACCCTCACCGCCAACCTGATCGAGCGCCCGATCGCGATGGTCTTCCCCAACGGGGAGACGATCCTCACCGGCCCCACCGACCAGGGGCGGGGGGCCGTCCTCCTGGTCGCCACCGACGACGGCGAGCTGCTCGCCACCACCCCCCGCACCGCCGCGCCGGCACTGCTGCGGGCCGACGCCGACCAGGTCCTGGTCACCCAGGACGCCGGCGCGGCCGGGCATCTGCCCAGCGACGTCGCATCCTTCAGCGTCCTGCACCTGTTCCTGCAGAGCGTGCTCGGCGACGGTGCCGAGGTGCCGCTCCCGGCACCCGACACGGCCGCCGAATCCCTGCCGGACGCGCTCGCCGGAACCGCCACGGCGACCGGCGACAACCTCGCCGACCTGCTACGCCGGACCCGGGCCGCCGCGGCGGCCGCCCCGACGCCCCCCGCGCCGGACCCGGCGAGCTGGAACGTGTTGCCACCGGATTCGACGACGGTGAACCGGCTGACCGGGTTCCAGGCCGCCCGGCTGACCGAGGCCGGCGTCGGCGCGGTGTGGACCGCTCCCGGCTCCGACGCGCTGTTCGAGGCGCTGCTGCAGGCCGCGGCGCACGGCCAGCCGGGGCTCGCCGGGCTCGCCGGGTGGACCGCGCCCGCGCTGCGCCACGCCTTCGCCACGCTGCTGCAGGCCGACCTGGCGGCCACCGGCGGCGCCGCCGCTCCCCTGCTGGGCCTCTCGCCGCAGGTCCTCGGGGCACGACGCGACAACGTCCTCCAGTGGATCACGAGCCTCACCACGCCGGGCGCGCCGCTGCCCGCACAGACGCCCGGGCGGATCGCGCGGGTCCTCGCCCAGCTTCTCGGGGTGCGGGTGGAGCTAGTCCACCCCGACGGGGTCCAGGTCGTGCCGCGCAACCGCACCGCCGCCCTCGATCTGACCGACGCGCCGGTGCTACGTCTGGTGGTGACGGCCGACGGCCACGTGATGCCCACCGTGCCGGTGCCCGATCGACACGACGCGATCCGCCGGCCCGCCGGCGTCGAGGGCGATCCCGTGGACGCGGCGCCGAAGCGGGAGGCGGGCTCGCCGGAGGCCTCCGGCAGCGAGCCGGCGGCGGCGACGGTACGCCCGCCGACGCCGGACTCGATCGTGCACACCATCGGCATCCCGCACCGGACCCTGCCCCACCTCGACGAGGTGGTCGACCGGATCGTGGCGGCCGTACGGGCCCGCGGCGTGCAGGTGCCGGAGAACGAGCGCACGGTGCTCGGGCCCCGCCTGCTCAGCAACTACCGGGAACTCGTCGGCGGCGGCCACCTCGTGCAGATCGGCCCGGTCGAGGTGCTGGTCCGGCTCGACCCGACCGACCCCGCGCTCGCGCCCGATCCCGCGTACGCGCATCCGGGGCGGCCCCCGATCGACGACTGGGACGCGGCGGACGACGGCTCGACCGGCGCGGACGAGAAGGGCAAGGGGCGCAGCGTTCCGTTCGACCGGAACAAGATCTACCACGCGAACCAGGCGACCACCGGTGGCTTCAACACGGGCGGGACCTCGCACACCAACACGGGGCAGGCGGGCGCGCTGCGCGCCGGCTTCGGGTTCGGGATGGGCGTCGGCATCGCGCCGGGGCTGCTCCAGGTGGTCCGGTTCGGGGTGAACGTCGCCGGCACGGCGAACAAGGTCGACCGCAGCACGACCAACGTCAAGGACGCCGAGTCGGGCCGGGTGGAGGACAACCGGATCGACTCGACGCTGGTCTCCTACACCCCGAACTGGACGCTGCGGGTCCGCACCGACACCTCGGAGTGGACGCTGCGGGGGCGCGAACACACCTCGCCGACCTGGGCGGAGACCCCGCTGGAGTGGTCCAGCGCGGACGAGCATCCGACCGGCCAGGAGTCCCTGGAGGTGTGGATCCCCGACCACTACCTGGAGGACGGCAAGCCGCAGGTGACGGCGGCGCCACCCGCCGACCCGCGGCTGCGGGCGGAGTTCGAGGCTCGGCAGCGGCGGCTCCCGGACACCTACCACGCCACCGGGCTCACCGGCCTGCCCGAGCTCTACCACCAGATCGTGGACGGGTTGCGGGACATGGGCCTGGAGCTCGCCGCGGACGGCCCGGAGCGCCGCGAGCTGCGGCAGACCCTCTGGAAGCTGGGCATCAACCTCGACGCGGCGGTCAACGACCGGGAAGAGGGCTACCCGATCACGCTGCACGACAAGCACGGCGACGTGGTCGCCCAGGTGAACGTGCACACCAGCCGGATCCCGGGCGCGGTGGAGCGCCAGGGCGCCACCAGCGCCAAGTCGCACATCGAGCGGGTCAGCACCGCGATCATCGCGCACAGCGGGAGTTCGGCGCTGGCGAACCAGAGCGAGCTGCGGGTCAACGGCGAGCTCAACTTCGTACCCGCGCCGGGACTGGTGCTGGGGCCGAACGTCGGCTTCGGCTGGAGCTGGACCAACCAGGACGCGATCAACGCCGGACGTACCGGCATCTGGGTGCACGTCTCGCGGTACACCGGCCGGACCGCCGGTTACCGGGCCTCGCTGCGGCACTCGGCCACCCTGTCCACGACGAGCCGTCCCGACGCGGAGCCGCGGCCTATCGCCGGTGTCACCGGGACGGCACTGCTGCGCCTTCCGGAGCCGGACGCGTTCGCGCACGGGTTCCCGGTCGACGTCACGTCCTTCCGTCAGCCGCTGCCGGCCGGGACGTCGACCGTCCCCTACGCCCCGGGGCTGATCGACGACGGCAGCACGCCGGCGAGGGAGCTGCACGACGCGATCCTGCCGCACCACGTGGCGCGGGGCCGCGGCATCGGCATGGGGCTGGCCAAGGTCGACGACCACGTGGCCATGCGGCTGCGGCAGCAGATCCTGGCCGAACTGCGCCGCACCGGGTACGTCCCGCACCGCGCGCGGCACCCGTTCGCCGCGCGGACGAAGCTCGGCACGGATGTGCACATCGGCCACAACAGCCGGTTCGCGAACCTCTCCGACGTCAACAAGTTCGTCTCCAGCAACGCCTTCTCCGCCTACTACGACCAGCTCCACCAGGACGGGTTCTCCTTCACGCTGCGCGGCGACCCGAAGGAGGGGCGGCTGCGGCAGGCCCGAGTGACGGTGGAGGCGATCCAGGACCCCGCCGAGCTGGGCCGGCGCGGCGAGAACAACAACTCCGCCCACCTTCAGCGTCAGACCAGTGAGTACCACCTCGTGAACCTGTCGATCGGCGGCAGCGCCGGCTCGTACTCCGCGAGCGGGTCGCGGACGCTCTCCGTCGGCCCCCGCTTCTCGGCAGGCGTGCGGCTGATGCAGACCTGGGGCATCGGGCTGGAGTACGCCTACACGAAGGGCGCGTCGCAGACCGCCGGTCGGGTGCTCAACGAGCCCCAGTTGCTGGAGTATCCGGGCGCCTCGAACGAGTTCCGGCTGCCGAGCCGGTTCCGGGCCCGCGTCGAGTACGGCCACTGGACCCGCCGGCGCCGGCCGGACGGCGCGGCGCGCCGGTTCCGCGGTGGTGGGCGCACCTGGAACAGCGGTGAGGTCGCGGGCACCTCCACGGTGCATCTGATTCCCACGATCAACACGCAGCGCCTGGACACGGCGCCGACGGGCGAGCCCACCGACCCGAGCGTGATGGAGCACGCGGTCGTCTACTACCTGGACGCGACAGGTCTGCTCCCGGCGGCCCGGAACCTCCAGCCCACGCTGACCGGTCCGGGCCGGCCGGGTGACGAGGACGTGGCGAACTTCGTCAGCACGGTGTCCGTGCGGTCGTACCTGAAGGAGATCCTGGCCGACGAGTACGGCTCCGAGAACTTCTTCAAGTCCGGGTTCCTCGGCCACAAGCAGGGTGCGCTCGGGGTGCACGGCGAGCTCGGCGCCAGCGCCTTCGTCGGCGCCACGCCCGACAAGTTCGTCGCCGGTCTGATCAAGCTCTTCCTCAACCAGACCTCCCACTCGCGCAGCAGCGGCCACGGGATCAAGTTCTCGGGCGACGACAAGCTCAAGGTCCCGCTCTCCGACGTCGACAACCTCGCCTCGATCGCGGGCCAGAGCTCCGCCTGGTTCAGGTTCGGCTGGAACAAGTCGACGTCGATGTCGCGCACCGGCGGCAAGGAGATCCTGGAGCTGAGCTTCCACCGGGCGTACGCCTTCACGAGCACCGTCGACCTGACGGTGAGCGGGGTCCGCGAGGCGCACGGGAAGTTCCGGCCCACGGGGGTGGACCGGCCCGACCCGGAGCACGTGGGCCCGCGTCCGATGGTCTACCTGCTGCCGGAGCCGGTGGCGCTCGCCCGGTACGGCGAGGGGCGCGTGCCCGTCGACCACGACCAGCTGATGGACGCGCTGCGGCGGTGGAGGGACGGAAACGGGGATCCCGAGGAGCGGCTCCAACTGAGCGCGCGGGTGGTGGGCGCCGTCCTGGACCGGATGGACCGGGAGGCGGAGGGGCTGCCGGCGGACCCGTACCGGGAGGAGCGGGCGGCGTTGCGGCTCCTGCTGACCGATCCCCGCCACGACGCCCTCAGCAACCGTCTGCTGGAGCTCGGGCTGAACAGCGCCGACGAGCTGAACATCCCCGACTACCTGGAGCCGGGCGGTCCGGTCAACCTGGGGCACAGCGGCATCGACTCGTTGACGTTCCACCGGCCCGCCCCGGCCGATCCGCCCGCCCCGGCCGGGGCGGGCGGATCGGCCGCCCCCGGGACCACTCCGGACACGCGCGCCCCGGCGGTCGTTCCGGCTCCGGCCCGGCGGACGATCCGCCCGATCGAGATCCTGCGGGAGGCGATCGAGAAGGCGGCGCCCGGCCTGCTCGGTGCCCACCGTACGCAGTGGACGCCGAACAAGGCGGACCGCGGCGGTCTGGAGCTGTGGTACCGCCGCGTCGTCGGCGAGAAGGTGGTGATGGGGCAGCTCGTCGGTGGCCTCGACGTGATCGACGGCCTCTTCTCGGGAACCCGGCTGCAACCGATGAGCGAGGACCTCCTGCAGCTGCACGGCGTCACGCTGCTCCTGGCCAACCGGGTCGGCCCGCTCCTCGCCGACGTGGTGGAGATCAAACTGAATCTGACGCTGACCTCCCGCCCGGAGATCTTCGACTTCGTCGACAGGTCCGGCATCGAGAACTACAGCCACGCGCACAGCGGGCAGAGCGAGGGCCGGTCGAAGGGCGTCTCCTACGGCTTCTCGCCGGCCAAGACCGAGCTCGGCGGCGCGGGGAACACCTCGAACACCAGCGGCGCCCTCGACGCCAACTTCTCCGGCGGCACCAGCTCCGGCGTGACCCAGTCGCACCAGAGCACCGAGGAACAGACCGTGTACGACTGGGTAGCCCACTACCTCGCCCGCTCGGGGGTCTCGTTCGACGTCGAGGTCACCCGCCTCAACATGCCCAACCGGCCGGTGAACAACCTGCTCACCGACGTCTACCGGCACATGACGGGGCGCAACGAGCCGGTGCGGCGTACCTTCGACGGCGAGCTGGTGCTGAAGCTGCCGCACAGCATCGCCGAGGCCCGTCGCCTGCCGCGCTCCCTCGACGAGGGCGACCTGAAGCCGCTCACCCGGCTGCCGGGCGACAAGTACATCGTCAGCGCCCGCCTCGACGACGCGCTCACCGTCGGGTGGGACCTGCTGGGCCGGATGTTCGGCACCGAGGCCAACGACGCCACGTTCCGCTCGGCGGTCACCCTGCAACCGCTGCTCTCGCCGAGCCACCTCAGCAACTTCCTGCACAAGGCGGTCGCGGGTCGACGCCACAAGCTCGCCGACGACATCTTCCTGCCCGGCCACTCCCGTACCCGGGCGAGCCTGTACCTGGTGGGCGACCTCTACCACCTCAAGGTGCTCTACCCCATCGAGGGCAGCGGCACCGGCCGGTACGCCAAGGACCAGGCCGGTACGAGCGTCAGCGCGAACCGGAGCCACCTGCGCGGCGCCCTGGTGGGCGGGGTCAACCAGGGCCAGCCGCTCGGGGTGAACGACGCGGCGCCACCGACCGCTCCGGCGCACACGCACAGCAGTTCGATGAACACCGAGCAGTCCCGCGTCGCGCCGCGCGGGGACGGCATCGGGCAGACCGTGAACTACCGCTACGAGCAGCACCTCAAGCAGCAGGGGCGGCTCTACGCGGTCGAGATGCGGTTCAAGGGACATCTCGAGGCGGAGCGCACCGAGGAGGGCATCGGGTCCATTCCCAACGGCAGGTTCGTCAGCGACCCGATCGTCGGTCCGGTCTACGCCCAGCTCTTCGGGTACGAGGTGGTGGACCTGCTGGAGCAGTTGGAGGGCTCGGCCGATCCGGGCCCGGCGAGCGACCCGAGCGAGTGGCCCCGGCCCGACGCGCACACCCCGCGCCACAACCTCGACCAACTGTTCAGCGGGGCGCTACGGCTCGGCGGGGACCACCTCACCGTCGCCGAGGAGATCTCCCGCTACATCCGCGGCCACGCCCGCACCGACCAGGTCGTCCTCTCCTCCTCCGTCTCCCGGCAGGTCTACGAGCGGTACCTGGTCGTCGAGGAGTGGGCGATCGACCAGCTCGAGTCGCGCGATCCCGCGGCGGCCGAGCGGCTGCGGCGGCAGCGCGGCGAGGCTCGCTACCAGCTCATGTGGCAGATGGCCGGCATCGCGTCGCCGCCGCCGTCGCAGATCGCCGCGGTACGCGACCGCACCGCCGCCCTGATCGACCTGGTGCGCGAGCACGACGCCGGGCTCACCCCGCCCGACGGGTTCGCCGCCGAGACGTACGACCCGGTGCTCACCGCCCGGCTCGTCGCGCACAACCTGCGTCGGTACGTGCACCTGACGGTGACCCTCACCGACGGCAGCCGGGTCCGTCTCCGCATCGATCCCACCGGGCACGTGGTACGGGCCGACGAGCCGGAGCCGGCCTGACCGCCGGTGGTGTCGGCGCCGTCACGCGCGGAGGGAGCGCCCCCACCGGGGACGCCCCCTCCGACCTCGAACGTGCCGGTCAGTCCCGGAACGTGAAGTACGCCCGGTGCTGGAAGCCGTTGTCGAGGGTCAGCACGAACTCACGGCAGGTGCCCGCCCACGCCTCGTCGGTCTTCCACGGGTAGTTGTACCGGCCCTTGCCGTCCACCGACATCCGCGACCCGCCGGGGTTGCGGGCGGCGACCGGAAGGGGTCGCGGGGTGACGGCGCCGTCGGGCCCGACGGTCTGCAGGGTGTCGCAGTCGACCTGCCGCGAGTAGGGCGAACCGCTCGCGAGGATGTCCAGGCCGCGCCTCCTCTCCAGCTGGAACTTCATCGGTACGGCACTGCCGGCGGTGACGGTGTTCAGGGTCGGCTGCGCGGCCCGGCCGATGAAGTCGGCCCGGCAGGACGGGTGGGTGTCGAACGCCTCGCTGTTGTCGTTGCGTCCGGTGGTGCCCTGCACGGCGCTGTAGCCGAGGCCACGCCGGGCGAAGGACGCCCAGAGGGTGCAGGCGTTCTCCCCGCCGGTGAGCACGGCGTCGGCGGCGATGATGGCGTTGCGGCCGGTCACGAAGCCGGGCCCGCAGCCCTGCAGC
Organism: Micromonospora sp. 15K316; assembly: GCF_004348525.1. Classification (GTDB taxonomy): domain Bacteria; phylum Actinomycetota; class Actinomycetes; order Mycobacteriales; family Micromonosporaceae; genus Micromonospora. The sequence continues at coordinate 9,201 of NZ_SMKG01000027.1, forward strand.
TTCAGGCCGTCGATGACCAACTGGAGGGCGAGGTTGTTGCCGCCGGTGCGCCACGACTCGTAGACGTTCGGGTTGAAACCGTGCCGGTCGACGAGGTCCCAGGTCATGTCGTACAGCACGGCCGCCCAGCCGTGTCCGATGCCGTGCGGCGCGGCCAGCGAGGTGCCGTCCAGCCAGCCGCCGGTCTTGATGCTGTCGTAGGTGAACGGCTGGATCTCCATGTTCCGCGAGTACGGCCGCGGCCGGATCCCCGGGCCCACCCGGCTCTCCTGGAACAGGGCGTACTGGCCGTAGCCGCGGGCGTTCTCCGGGTCGTCGATGGCGGGGTTGAGCAGCGAGGCGATCGCGAGGAAGTCGCTCCAGCCCTCGCCCATCTGCTCCTCACCGGTCAGGCAGTTGATCGTCGGGCCGCCGGTCAGCCGGTTGGAGACGCCGTGGCCGTACTCGTGGAAGATCGTCTCCGAGCGGAACGAGGCGTCCCGCATGGCGGGGCGGTCCAGGTTGCGGTGCACCCGGCCGGTGGCCGGCACACCGGCCTTGATGGCGACCCCGTCGGCCTGGCTCACCATGACGGCGGGGATGCCGACCGCCGGGTCCATGGAGCCGTTCATCACGGCCGGGGCGCCGGCGACGTTGTTGACGACCACCACCGCGACCGCGCCCGCCGCCTCGGCGTTGACGACCTGCGTGTGGTAGTTGCAGGCGCTGCCCCGGTCGAGCACGGCGATCGCGCCGGCGGGCAGGGTGTACGGGGTGCAGCCGTCCCCGACCGCGTCGACACCGTCGTCCACCGCCACCACCTGGCCGGCGAACCCGGCGCTGGTGGGCGCGGGGGTGAACCGGGCGTACTCCGCCTGGTAGGTACCGGCGGCGGGGCCGGCGTCGATCGTCATGGCGTTCGGCAGGCCGAACTGGTTGCCCGGCCAGAGGAACATCTGCATCCGGGGGCGGCCACCGTCCATGGCCGGGGTGGAGAAGTTGGCGTTGTTCTGGCCGGAGCCGTCGTGCGCCTCGCACTGCACGTCGTCGCCGCCGTTGCCGCCCCGCCCGTAGTTGTTGACCTGGAAGTTGCCGGACGCCTCGTCGAAGCCGTACCGGTAGGTCAGGTCGTGCACCACGTTGCACCAGTAGAACTGGTTCACCACGGCGGCGTCGTTGTACGTCTGCGGGTGCTCGTTCAGGTCGGCGGGGAAGTTGAAGCTGAGGCCGGCGCCACCGTCGGCCGGGCTGCCCGGGTCGATCTGGTTGTTGGCGTCCTGATCGGTGTAGGCGTGTGCGTTGTTGCCCCGGGTGGTGGTGTGCTCGGCGCCCGGCGCGCCGTCGGTGTCGTGCCACCCGTACGGCGAGGCGTCGCCGTCGGCCGGGTTCCTGACGAGGCTCTGCGGGCCGTCGTTCGGGTCACCCTTCGGGAACTCGAAGACGCGGTAGCTGGAGCCGTCGCGGACCGGGTTCGGTGGGGTGATCCGCCGGGTGGGGACGTTCGGGGTGGCGATCGCCGGGGGCGGCGCCGCCCGGCGGCCCAGGGTGGCGGCGAGGTCGGCCGGGGCGTCCTGGTGCGTCCAGTCGTCGACGCCGAGCAGCTCGCCGGTCGCGGCGTCGACGGTGGCGTTCCACAGGTGCACGTCGGTGGAGTCGTCGATCACCAACTGCCAGGCGAGCCGTAGCCCCTTGTCGGTGGGCTGCCAGCCGAGCCGCGCCGGGATGGGCTGGTCGGAGATGCCGCTGCCGGAGACGACGGTGCGCTGCGCCGGGCCGGAGCTGCGGCTCGTCACCCGCGGGGTGGCGGGTTCGGCCAGGTCGAGGGCGTCCGCGGCGGCCCGCACCGCCTCGACGGCGTCGAGGGGGGCGGCCGCGCCGGTGGTGTCGGTGAGCCCGGTGACCAGCGTGTCGCCGACGAAGACGACGCTGCCGTCGCGGGCGACGTTGACGGTCGCGGTGGCGCCGAAGATCTCCCGGTCCTGGTGGCGCTGGCTCAGGTTGACGTGGGTCACGCCGTTGTGCCGGCTGGTGTAGCTGGACGCGACCGCGAGGTCGGTGAGGTCGGCGGCGAGTACGCCGTGCTCGGCTGGATGCGCGCGCAGGTACCGCAGCGCGATCTCGATCGGCGTGCCCTCGTTCGGGCCGGTGAGGAAGGCCGGCGCGGCCGGGCCGGCCGCCTCCGGCTCGGCCCAGGCGGGTTGGGCGACCAGCGGGGTCAAGGACGCGACGAGGGCCGTGGACAGCAGCAACGCCGCGTGGCGTCGTCCACGGGAGAGTTGTCGGGGCACCGATGCTCCCTTCGGGAGTTGGGGCCGGGTGGCCGTCGCAGGACCGCCGCAGCCCTCCGCCGCCCAGCTCCCGCGGCGCCGACCGGCGGTCACGTGCGGCGATCACGCCGGCACGAAACGCATCGACGCTACGGTGCCGCTACTCGGCGTTCATCCGACGAGTGGCGAAACATTCACGCACATCACTCCTACGGCTGTCGCGGCCGGGATCGCCGGGCGCGGGCGCCCTTGTCACCACGGCCGCCCTTCACCACCTCCGGACGACCACGGCCGTCCACATAGGATGTCGCGCGGTCCGCGCTCGGAACGGTCCCGGCAGCCACGTCCGTGCCGGTCGCCGGCTCGCGACGCGAAGGCGGCGTCTCCTCCCCGCCCGAGCTGCGGCATCGCATCCCCGTACGTTTCTTCTTGGAGGCCTCGCGTGGCCTGGTTCATCAACCAGTCGCTCTTCATCATCCTGGCAGCGTTCCTGCTGGGGCTGCTCGTCGGTCGGCTCGTCTGGGGCAACCGGAGATCAGCACCGCCCTCGACCGACACCGCCGCCCCCGCGCCCCTGCCCGCGGCGCCCGCCCGCACGGGTCAGGACGACCTGGAGCGCATCGAGGGCATCGGACCGAAGATGGCGGCCGCCCTGCGCGCCGCCGGCATCCACACCTTCGACCAGCTCGCCGACGCCGACGACGACAGCCGGCGGGCGGCCATCGAGGCGGCCGGGCTCACCTTCGCGCCCAGTCTCGTCACGTGGGGACGCCAGGCCCGACTCCTCGCCGACGGCGACGAAGCCGGTTTCCTCGAACTCACCGAGCGGCTGGTGGCGGGCCGGGACGTCGAGCCGGCGGCGCAGGCCCAAACGGCGGCGCAGGTCCAAACGACGGCGCAGGCCCAAACGGCGGCACAGGCCCAGACGACGGCACAGGCCCAGACGACGGCACAGGCGCGGATGGCGGGGCAGGCCCGATGACGAAGACTCCTCTCCCGAGCCGAGAGCGCCGGACCAGCCCGATCATCGCGCTGATCGTGGCGATGCTCGGCCTGGCCGTCCTCGTCACGGCCCAGCAACTACCGAACCGGCACCGGATGGAGGCGGACCTGACCGAGCGTTCCACGGTGGCGCTGCGCGAGGCGGGTCTCTCCGACGTGCGGGTCACCTTCACCGGGCGCGACGGGAGACTGACGGCGGGGTCGGCCGTCGAGGCCGACCGGGCACGGGACGTCGTCCAGGCATTGGAGGGCGTTCGGACCGTCGAGTCCGAGACGCCGCCCGTCCCCGTACCACCCGCCGTGGTGGTGGCCCTGGGCCGGGACAGCGCGTCCCTGCGGGGCACCGTGCCCACCGGGTCCTCCCGGACCGCGCTGCTCGACGCCGCGGCGGACGTCTGCGGCGCCGAGGCCGTCGGCGACGACCTGACGGTCGACCCGAGCGTGGGCGACGCGGCGCTCGCCGGCCTGCCGGACGTGCTCCGCGCGTTCGGCCGCGACGCCGACGGCGCGCGGATCGAGCTGCGCGGCGGGACGCTCTCGCTGACCGGGACCGTCCCCTCCGAGCTGCGCAGGGACGCGGTGCGCACGGCCGCCCGGCGAACCGGGGCCGCGGTGGACGACCGGATCGAGGTCCCGGACGTACGGCGGCGGCTGGGCGAGCTGCCTCGGCTCACGTTCGACAGCGGCGGCGACTCACTCACCTCCGCCTCCCGCACCAGCCTCGTCACGGTGGCCAGGATCCTCAAGGCCAACCCGAGCACCCGGATCCGCATCGAGGGCCACACCGACTCCACCGGCTCCGCCGAGTCCAACCTCGTCCTCAGCCGTGCCCGCGCGCGGACCGTGCACGAATTCCTGATCGGGCACGGCGTCGCCGGCGACCGGCTCAGCGCCGAGGGGTACGGCGAGACCCGTCCCCAGGTCGCCGACACCACCGCGGGCGGCCGGGCGCAGAACCGGCGGGTGGAGCTGCTCGTCACCGCGACGTCCCCGCCGACCGGCAACGGCACCTGAGGCCGACCGCCGCGGTCGACCGCCCGGCTGACGGCCGGCGACCGCGGCGGTCGTCGGGACCCCGGTGCGGGCACCGGGGTCCCGACCGCGGGTGGCTCAACCGGACGCGGCCCGGGCGCGCAGGGTGTTCACGGCCTCGACCGCCGTCGGGACGTCCCGGCAGGTGACGAGTCGTCGGGTGCCATCGGTCAGCCGCAGGGCCAGCACCCGGCCGGGGAGCAGCGGCAACGTGGGGTCGGTCGCGCCGCGCAACATGCCGCGGGCGATCCAGGTCGTCGCGTCCAACCGGGCTTCCTCCGCCGAGGCGATGGCGGTGAGCGGCAGACGCCATCGATACAGGCCGAAGGAGAGGCGGACCTCGCGCGCGTCGATGGCGAGCCGGTAACGGGTGAACGGGAGCAGGATGGGCGCGGTCACGGTCGGCGCCAGTCCCGCCCAGCCCGGCATGCCCGCGAGGGGCACCAGCAGGGCGGCGAGCAGCGGCCCGGTGATCGCGAGCGACGCCGCCGCCCACACCACCGGACGCAGGGACCGCGACTCCCACCAGAGCAGCCGCTCGCCGTCGCCCGCAAGGCCGGGCGCAGCGGTCTCCGCCGCCGCGACGACGCCGGTCGGCGCTTCGGCGTCAGGGTTCCGCGTCGGGGCCCGGCCGGCCAGCAGCAGCGCCACGAGACCCGACACGACGGCGACGGCGGCCGGCACGGCCATGGTCGCGGCGAAGTAGGCCCAGGAGATGTGCACGTCGGCGGCGGTGGCCGCGTCGAGCGCCGCGTTCAGCACCATCAGCAGGATCGTCAGCACCGCGCCGGTGACGGCGGCGACCGCGACCTGGATGCCGGCGCGCAGCCAGTGCCGCGGTGTCCGGGGCAGCCAACCGGCCGCGACGAACGCGACCAGCCCGGCGACCCACGCGACGACCGCCACTCCGATCAGGATCGCGGCCAGGGTGTCGACCGGGATCGTCGTCAGCACCGGCCGGTCGCCGACGCCGCCCTGGTTGGGCAGGCGATCCGGCAGGCGTTCCCGCCAGGCGAGCGTCGTGGCCGTGGCGCCGCCGAGCAGTACGCCCGGCAGGAGCCCGATCCCGGCGATCCACCGTGCTCTCCTCATCCGCCCATCTCCTTCGCGTAGTGCTTGCGTACCATCCCGACGAGTTCGTCCGGGCCGACGCCGGCGCGCCGCGCGTCGGCCACCAGACGCCGCACCCCCTCGATCACCTGCGCCTGCTCCTGGGGCACCGCGCCGGTCACCACGGCACCACGGCCGCGCCGCAGCTCGATCAGCCCGTCGTCGCGCAGCGCCGCGTACGCCCGCAGCACCGTGTGCATGTTCACGCTCAACGTGTCGGCGAGCTCCCGGGCAGCCGGCAGGCGGTCACCGCGTCGCACCGCGCCGTCGGCCAACGCCCGGCGCACGCTCGCCGCTATCTGCTCGGCCAGCGGCATCCCGCTCTCCGGCACCACACTGAACAACATGTTCGCATACTAATAGAACAAGTACAGCAGAAGTCAGGTGGTGAACGGGACCGGCGAAGAACTCGGCGGCCGACCGTCCGGAACGGCCGATCCCGGAACCCGGTCCAGCCCTCCGACCCGAATCCGGTCGGGCGCGTACATCTGGCGTTCCGGCGACGGCCACGCCCGATTGAGAGCCCATTCGAGAGCGCTTCGTAGCGTCCCGGCCATGACTGTCCCTTCCGCATCACCGCCGTCCGGCCGCGCCGCCCCGGGACCCTGGTCGACGCGCACCCGCGCCGTCGCCGCCGCCGCGACGCTCGCCGTCGCCGGCGGCGCCGCCGCGCTGGCCGTCACGACCTCGAGCCCCGCCGCCGCCGAGCCGGGCGACGTCGTCGTGTCGGAGAACTTCTCCTCCGGGTCGCTGCCCGCCGGATGGAACGCGGTCGACGGAGCCTGGAAGGTCGAGAACGGCCGGCTCTACGGGACCTCCGCCAGCGCCAGCGCGAACAACAAGATCACCTTCGGCCGGCACCTGAACGACTTCCGGTTCGAGGCGACCATGCGGTTCGAGTCGGTCTCCGCCGCCACCCGCTGGGCCTCGCTCGGCCTCGACGTCCCCGCCGACGGCGCCACCCCATGGTGGATCGCCACCATGCGCAGCGGCACCACGGCCTCCAACGGCCTCGAGTTCGCCCAGCGGACCACGGCCAACGCCTGGGTCGTGACGAACACCGCCTCCGCCCCGTACGCCGCCGGCATCGGCCGGGACGTGCGGGTCGCGGTCGAGGTGCACGGCAACCAGGCCCGCTGGATCTTCGACGGGCGGGAAATGATGCGCACCAGCAGCCTTCAGCGCTCCAGCGGCGGCGTCCAGGCGCTCTTCGTCAACGGCGGCACCGTCTCCTACGACGACGTGGTCGTCACCGAGCTGCCGCCGAACGGCTACATCCGCCCGGAGGGCAGCCCGTTCACGGTGATCGCGCACCGCGGCGCCTCCGCCGCCGCGCCGGAGAACACCCTGGTCGCGCAGGAGATCGCCCGCAAGGGCGGCGCCGACTGGATCGAGAACGACGTCCAGCCGAGCAAGGACGGGATCCCGTTCGTCCTGCACGACGCCACCGTCGACCGGACCACCGACGGAACCGGGAACATCCGCAGCCTCACCGCCGAGCAGATCAAGGCGCTGGACGCCGGCTCCTGGTTCGGCCCGCAGTACGTCGGCGAGCGGGTACCGACCCTCGCCGAGCAGCTCGCCGACCTGCGTACCCGCGGCGGCAACCTGCTGCTGGAGATCAAGGGCAAGCACACGAAGGACGAGGTCGCCACGATCATCCAGGTGATCCGCGACGAGCAGATGATGGGCCGGGTCTTCGTTCAGAGCTTCGAGGTCGACGCGCTCCGGTACACCTACGAACTCGCCCCCGAGCTGCCGCTCGGCCTGCTCCGCAGCAGCCTCGACGCCGACCCGTTGGCGATCTCCGAGGAGCTGCACCTGACCGCGTACAACCCGGACGGCAACGCGCTGCTGGCAAAGCCGGAGGTGGTGGCCCCGCTGCACGACGCCGGGGTCGCGGTGATGGCCTGGACGATGGACTCCGCCAGCCTGTGGCAGCGGCTGGAGCGGATCGGCACCGACGCGATCATCACCAACCGCGCGGCCGAGCTGGTCGGATGGAACTCGGCCTTCACGCAGCGGGGCTCGGCCGAGCCGACCGTGGAGATCGCCTCGCCGGTCGACGGGGCACGGCTCGACCGTGCCCAGTCCCCGGTGATCGCGGTCGCCGCGACCAACGCGGAGACCGTCACGGTCACCCTCGACGGCAGGAAGTCGGCCGCCGGGCGCAAGCTCGACCTGGCCAAGCTGACCGCGGGCCGGCACACCGTCACCGCCGAGGTGACCGGCCCCGAGGGCACCGCGACCGCGACCAGCACCTTCACCGTCGCGGTCAGCCAGGCCGGGCTCGGCTACCTGATCCTCACCTCGGGGGCAGACGAGTCCGCCGTCGACACGATGACCGTCAAGCTGGCCCACCGCCAGTACGCCCAGCTGGCCGCCTGGGTCGACCGGCAGGCCGGCAAGACCGTGCCGGCCGAGGTCGCCGGCGTCATCGCCGCCGACGCCCGGACCCTCGCCCTGCGCTAGGTCCCCGCATTGTGGAGCCCCGCGGCCGGCGCCGGCCGCGGGGCTCCACCGCACCTGTCCCCGACGGTCCACGAACCCGCACGCCCGGCACCGCGACCCGCAGGACGCCACCCGGCCGGCCGGGAAGGTCGACAGCGCGCCGCGCACCGGACTCCCCGCGCCGGGGCCGCGGAGCCGGCCACCGACGGTTCCGGCCCAGGCATAGGCCGCCCGGCCCCGGGTAGGCCCCGCCATGCGGTACACGGATCCGGAGCTTCGACAGCGGCTCAAGGACGAGATCCAGGCCTCCGACAAGGGCGGGCGCCCGGGACAGTGGTCGGCGCGTAAGTCGCAGCTGCTCACGAAGGAGTACCAGAAGCGCGGCGGGGGCTACCAGGGTCCGCGGGACGAGCGGCAACAGAACCTGCGGCGCTGGGGCAACGAGCAGTGGCAGACCCGGGAGGGCGGGACGCGGGCGCGCAAGGACGGCGAGACGAGCCGTTACCTGCCCAAACGGGCCTGGGAGAAGCTCTCTGACGAGGAACGCCGCGCGACCGACGCCAAGAAGAGGAGGGCGTCGCGGTCCGGCAGGCAGTTCGTGTCGAACACCGGACCGGCGAAACGGGCGCGCAGCGCCGCCACCTCCATCGACCGGCTCCTGGACCTGCGCGTGGCCGAGGCGGTCAAGCGTGTCCCCCACCTCGACACGGGCCAGCTCAGGACGGCGCTGCGGCGTGAGCGCGACGGCAAGGGCCGCAAGACGCTCGTCCGGCGGCTGGAGTCGGAGCTCGACCGGCGGTGACCGGTCCCCGCCGGCCCGCCCGAGAGTCCCGGCCGCTCGGCCGCCGGACAGTGGCGCGACCCGCGGCCCGGACGGCGATCCCCCGCGGCCACGTCGATCAGGCCGCGGTGCGATCCCGATGGTGCGCCGAGCCGGGGTGGGGCGGCAGGAGCCGCAGGGTCGGCGGGGGCGCCTCGTCCTCCGCCGGGAGTCGCCACTGGGTCTCGTCGCCGCGACCTCGGGTGGCCGGGCCGTCCGGGCGCAGTCGGGGCCGGGACAGCGCGATGACTATCGCGTACCCGGCGAGCAGGAATCCGTGGCTGACCAACCGGGCGACCTCCACCCGACCGGTCACCATGTCGTTCGCCGAGAGCAGCACCAGGGTGCCGACGAACGCGCTCAGCATCGGCACCAGACCGGTCGGCGGGGTACGCCGGGCCGCCACGAAGAGGAAGCCGGCGCCCACGGCGACATTCCACGCGGCCGACTCGTGCCAGAGGTGGCCCGACGCCAGCGCGCCGGCGGGATGGATGTGCTCGCCGGCGGCTCCGCGACCGATCTGCACCAGCCCCAGGACGAGTTGCATGGCGCCGACCAGGCCCAACGCGCTGCGGAGCGTGAGCAGCAACCGGTTCGGCCGGCGGCGCTTCTCGGGCGCGGGCAGCGCCGCCAGGACCACGTCGGTGAGATCGCGTCCGGGCGTCGGGACGGAGAGGCGTGCCCGGCGGGTCACGGCGGCGGCCCGGTCGAACCACGCCCGGCAGTCGTCGCACCCGGCCAGGTGAGCGTCGGCGGCCGTCCGTTCGGCGGGGGTCTCCTCGCCGTCGAGCTGCGCCGACAGGACCTCACGCCACTGCTGACACCTCATGTACCGGTAGTCGTGGCAGCGGCGACGTTGGTTCCCGGGAGTTTCGCTCCGACGCAGGTCACAGCGGGGACCGGCGAGTCAGCCGGCCTCGTGGTCGCCACGACGCGCCCCCGATCCCGGCCGGACGTCCATGGCGACGAGAAGATCTTCCCGAGCGCGGGCCACCCGGGAGCGGATGGTGCCGACCGGGCAGTCGCACACCTCGGCGGCCTCGGCGTAGGAGAGGCCCAGCACCTGGGTGGCGACGAACGCCTCGCGCCGGTCGGCGGGCAACTCCGCGATCAGCCGCTCCAGGACCACCTGCCGCTCGAACCCGCTGCGGAGGGTGTCCGCGGTGTCGTACCCGTCCGGCACCGGCACGGTCCGGGGACGGGCGACGGCCGCGCGGACGTGGTCGACGGCCACCCGGCGGGCGATCGTGAAGAGCCAGGTCCGCGCGGAGGAGCGCCCGGCGAACGACGGGAGGGAGCGCACCGCCCGCAGGAACGTCTCCTGCGCCAGGTCGTCCGCCTCGGCGGGGGCGGTCAGGGCGGCGAGGAAGCGCCGGACCTGCGGCTGGGTCGCCTGGACGAACCGCGCGGCGGCGGCCTGGTCACCCTTGGCGGCGGCGAGCGCCCACGCCGTGATCTCCGCCTCGTCGTCCGCCATCTCCACCTCCGGTCACGCCGCCGGGTCCGCGGAAGCGGTTACGACGACCTGTAGTAACACGGCGGCAGCGTACCCCATCCGCCTGAACGGCGAAGGAGAAAGTTTCGTACCGCGCACCGACATGATGAGTTGATCGAGGGGGAACTTTTGGCCATCCGTATAAAAGGTTATCGAAGTCTTGATTGAAGCTCGGCTGTCGTGAGAATGCGATGATGCCTCTCCCCCCGGCTCTCCGGCGCATCGCCTCGGGCCTGCTCGCGCTCCTGCTCAGCTCCGCGGTCGCGGTCGTCGCGTCCGCCCCGCCCGCCGCCGCTCACGGCACCCTGGCGGCCGCCACCCCGGCGGACGGCTCGGCGGTCGGCCGGCCGGTGACGGAGGTGTGGCTCTACTTCACCGAGAGGGCCGCCGCCAACGCCTACTTCACCATCACCGCGCCGGGCGGTGGTCGGGTCGACAGCGGCTGGACGCAGGGCGAACCCAAGCCACTGGAGAAGCCGGTACGGGAGTACTTCCTCGTCGACGGGAAGTTCGAACCGCGCGAGTACTCGACGGGGTTCCCGGCGGTGATCCGGATCGCCCACCTGCCACGGCCCGGGCAGTACTCGGTCAGCTACCTGACGGTGGCCTCGGACGGCGACACGGTCCGGGGCGCGACCACCTTCCGCTACACCGGAGCGGCGACGGCCGCCCCGCAGGGCTGGCAGCCGCCCACCGACCAACCCGACCCGGCGCTGATCGCGGCCACCGAACAGCACGGCAACCCGGGAGCCGGCGCGGCGACGTCGACGAGCCCGGCGCCCGCGCCGGCCGTCGCGTCGTCCCCGCCCGCGGCGGCGGCACCGGCGACCGGCGCCGCCGACGAGGGCGGCCTCGGGTGGGCGGCGTGGACCGGCGGGGCGGTGGCGGCGGTGGCGGTGGCGCTGATCGGCCTGGCCGTCCGGAGCCGCCGCACCCCGGGCAGCGCCTCCGGCCGGGCCCGCGCCCCGGCCGCGACCGCCGGCCGCCGGGGCAGCGGCGCGCGGGCCCGAGCGGGCAGCGGCGCGGGACGTCGCACGGGCGCCGGCAACCGGGCCGGCTCGGCCGCCGGCAGCCGTGGGCGGCCCGGCGCCGTCCCGGCGGCACCGAAGGTCGGCACGGCCGTCACCGCCGCCACCGGGTCACCGCCGCCGAAACAGCGTCCGCACGCGCGCGCCGCGACCGGCGGTGATCCGCGGACCGGCGCCGGCCACGCCGACCTGCGCGGCGGTGCGGAGGGCGCCGCGACCCTCCGGCCCCGGCTGAGCAACCCACGCCTCGCGCTGCTCGTCGGTGGCCTGCTGGTGGCCCTCGTGGCCGGGTTCGCGCTGGGGCGCGTCGGCGCGGGCGACGCACGGACCGGCGCCGGCGCGCAGGGGATCGCCGCACCGGGCGCCGATCCCGTCGCCGCGGGGCAGGCGGAGTCGGCGACGGACGGGCACCAACACGCCCCGGGCGCGGGGCCGCACACGCACCCCGGTGACGGCGGCACCGGACAGACGCAGGCGGCCGGTACGACGGTCAGCGCCGGTGGGTACACCCTTCAGCCGGAGCAGCGGTCCCAGCCGGCCGGCGTCACCGCGGAGTACCGCTTCCGGATCACCGGCACCGACCGGCGGGCGGCCACCCGCTTCGCGGTCGTGCACGAGAAGACGCTGCACCTGATCGTGGTTGGTCGGGACCTGACCGGGTACCAGCACCTCCACCCCACGATGGCGGCCGACGGCACCTGGAGCGTCCCGCTGCGCTTGTCCAAGGCCGGCGGCTACCGCGTCTACGCCGACTTCTCGGTCACCACCGCCGCCGGCACCCCGCTGCCCCTCGTGCTCGGCGTCGACCACGAGGTGCCGGGCGCGCACACCCCGACCGCGCTGCCCGCGGCGCAACCGGGGGCGAGCGCCGGGCCGTTCACGGTGTCGATGGAGGGAACGCCCACGGTGGGGATGATGTCCCCGACGTCCTTCCGGATCAGCCGCGCCGGCACCCCCGCCCCGGTAGAGCGCTACCTGGGGGCGTACGGGCACCTGGTCGTCGTCCGCGAGGGCGACCTCGGCTACGTGCACGTCCACCCCGAGCCGGAGCTGGTCGACGGGGCTGTCAAGTTCTGGCTGACCCCGCCGAGCCCGGGCCGCTACCGGGCGTTCTTCGACTTCCGCAGCGGCGGTGCGGTGCACACGGCGGAGTACACGATCGACGTACGCTGAGCGCCGCCGGTCAGCCCGTACGCACGGCGGCGACGACCCGGCGGACCTCGTCGCCGTCGGTGGCCTCGCGCCCGTCGCGGGACACCGGCGCCCGCAGGTGCACCTCGCGCGCCCCGGTCTCCGCGAGCACCTGCCGGACGTTGTGCGACCGGATCCCGCCCCCGGCGATCACCCGCAGCCGGTCGCCCGCGCGCTGCCGCAGCTCGGCGATCCGTGCGGCGCCGGCCAGGGCGGTGGTCGCCGCGCCCGAGGTGAGCACGGCGTCCGCCCCGAGGTCGATGATCTCCTCGATCGCCCGCAACTGGTCGTCGACCTCGTCGAAGGCCTTGTGCACGGTCACCGGGAGCGGCCCGGCGGCCGCGATCAGCCGACCCAGCACGGGCAGGTCGAGGCCGCCGTCGGCGGTGATGGCGCCGACCACCACCCCGACCGCGAGGCCGTACGGATTGGGCAGCCGCCGGATCGCCTCGATGTCGGCGAGCATGACCTCCTCCTCGACCTCGGTCACCCGGAAGTCGCCACCACGGGGACGGACCATGACCCGCAGCCCCGCCCGGCGCAACGTCCGCAGGGCGACCTCGACAGTCCCGAGGCTGGGCGTGGTGCCACCCTGGCCGAGGTCGGCGCAGAGCTCCAACCGGTCGGCGCCGGCCGCCTCGGCCACCAGGGCGGTCGGTACGTCGCTGACGCAGATCTCCACAGTGGTCATGCGGCCGCCCCGGTCCCTGCGGGCGCCGGAACCGACTCGGGGCGCAGCGGGAAGTGGCAGGCCACCTGGTGCCGGTCGCCGGCCAGCGGCGGCTCCGTCTCGCAGATCTCCTGGGCCAGCGGGCAGCGGGTCCGGAACCGGCACCCGGTGGGCGGGTTCAGGGCGCTGGGCAGCTCGCCCCGGATGGTGACGCCGTCGCGGGCCGCCGTGGCGTTCGGGGTGACGGACGGGACGGCGTCGATGAGCGCCTGCGTGTACGGGTGCCGGGCCGCCCGGACCACCTCCCGGGCGGGTCCGACCTCGACGAGTTTGCCGAGGTACATCACGCCGATGCGGTCCGCCATGTAGTCGACGACCGACAGGTCGTGGCTGATGAAGACGTACGCCAGGCCCAGCTCGCGCTGCAGGTCCCGCATGAGGTTGAGCACCTGCGCCTGGATCGACACGTCGAGCGCGCTCACCGGCTCGTCGCCGACGATCAGCCGGGGTTGCAGGGCCAGCGACCGGGCGAGCCCGATGCGCTGCAGCTGACCGCCGGAGAACTCGTGCGGGTAGCGCTCCAGGACGCGCCGGGAGAGCCCGACCTGGTCGAGCAGGTCGGCGATCCGTGCCCGCCGCGCCGCCCCGTCGCCCACCTTCTGGATCTCGAGCGGCTCGGCGAGGATGGCGTCGACGCGCATCCGCGGGTTCATCGCGGCGTAGCTGTCCTGGAACATCAGCTGGACCTGGCGGTGCATCCGGCGGCGCTCCCGCCCGGCCAGGCCGGCGAGGTCGGTGCCGTCCAGCAGGATCTGGCCGGCGCTCGGCCGCTCCAGCCCCACGGCCAGCCGGCCCACTGTGGACTTCCCGCAGCCGGACTCGCCGACCAGCCCGAAGGTCTCCCCCGGGGCGACCTCGAAGGAGACGTCCGCCACGGCGCTGACCTGCCCCGCGGTCCGGCGTAGCAGCCCGCGGCCGTGGGCGGCGTAGTTCTTGACCAGGTTGCGCACCGACAGGACGGGCGCCGCCGCCGGATCGACGCGAACCGGAGCCGGCTCCGCGGGCACCGGCTCGACCAGCACCGGGGTGGGCACCGTGACCGGCCCGGCGGGCGTCCCGGAGACCGGGTGCAGGCAGGCGAACTGGTGTTCACCACCCGAGAGGCCGACGTCCGTGCTCCGGCACTCGTCGGTGACGTGCCGGCAGCGCGGCGCGAACCGGCAGCCGGTCAGCGGTCGGGACAGGTCCGGCGGCAGCCCGGGGATGCTGTAGAGCCGAGCGTGTTCCCCGGCCTCCCGGACCGCCGACTCGGGCAGCGCCTCCATCAGCGCCTCGGTGTAGCGGTGCCGGGGCGAACGGAACAGCTCCCCGGTCGCGGCGGTCTCGACCACCCGCCCGGCGTACATGACGGCGACCCGGTCGGCGCGGCCCGCGATCACGCCCAGGTCGTGGGTGACCAGGATGACCGCCATCCCGAACTCCTCGCGCAGGTCGTCGATGAGTTCGAGGATCTGCCGCTGGGTGGTGACGTCGAGCGCGGTGGTCGGCTCGTCGGCGATGAGCAGTCGCGGGGAGCAGACCAGGGCCATCGCGATGGCCACCCGCTGCCGCATCCCGCCGGAGAGCTCGTGCGGGTAGTTGTCCACGATCCGGTCGGGGCGGGGCATCCCCACCCGGCGCAGGATCTCGATGGCCCGCTCCCGCGCCTCCGCCTTGCCTGCTCCCTCGTGCACCCGGAGCGGTTCGGCGACCTGGTACCCGATCCGCATGGTCGGGTTGAGCGAGGTGAGCGGGTCCTGGAAGACCATGCCCATCCGGACCCCACGGATCCGGCGTACCTCGTCGGGCGCCAGCGACCGCAGGTCCCGACCCTCGAAGAGGATCTGTCCCCCGGTCACCCGGCCGCCCTGTGGCAGCAGACCCATGATCGACAGGGCGGTCATCGTCTTGCCGCTGCCCGACTCGCCCACGACGCCGAGGGTCTCCCCCGGCATGACCTGGAGGCTCACTCCGTCGAGGGCGTGCACCGTGCCGCGGCGCAGCGCGATGTCCGTGTCGAGATCACGCAGTTCCAGCAGGGGCTGGACCGCGGCCCGCTCCCCGCCCGTCGGGTGCTGTCGGACCCTCGGTTCGGTCGATTCGCTCATTTCGTGCTCCTGCTAGCGGCGACGGAGGCGGACCTCGAAGGCGTCCCTCAGCCCGTCGCCGATGAAGTTGAAGGCGAGGACGATGAGGATGATGGCGATGCCGGGCGGGTACAGCAGCCACCAGTGGCCGCTGTAGGTGTCCGCGAGCCCGTCGGAGAGCATCCCGCCCCAGTTCGCCGCGGGCGGGGGGACGCCGAGGCCGAGGAAGGACAGGTACGCGACGTAGAGGATCGCGTCGGCGACCTGGAAGGTCGCGTTCACGATCACCGTTCCGATGGCGTTCGGCACGATGTGCCGGCGCACCGCCCGGCCGCCCGTGCCGCCCATCCCCCGCATCGCCTGGACGTACTCGCGCGAGCGCAGGGTCAGCGCCTCACCGCGGACCAGCCGGGCCGGCCCCAGCCAGGCGAAGGCGCCGATGATGACGATGAGCATCGGCACGCTGGGGGTGACGATGGCGGCGAGCAGCATGAACAGGAACAGCGACGGGATGGACATCATCGCGTCGACCACCCGCATCATGGCCGCGTCGGCCCAGCCGCCGACGAACCCGGCGACGGCGCCCCAGATCGTGCCGACCGCGGTGGCGAGGATCCCCGCCGCGAGCCCGACGATGATCGAGGTCTGACCGCCGAGCATGAGCCGGCCCAGCTGGTCGTAGCCGACCCCGTCGGTGCCGAGCGGGTGCCCCTGCTCGCCGGGGGCCAGGTGCACGGCGGTGAGGTCCGTGTGCACCTGGTCGGTGTGGTAGAAGACCGGGCCGAGGAAACAGAGCCCGGCCAGCAGGATGAACAGGCCCAGGCCCACCAGGGCGAGCCGGTTCTCGCAGAAGACGACCAGCCCCTGCCGCCAGAGGCCGCGTACCGGCGCCTCGGTGGCGTCGGCCGGTTCGGGGGCGGCGCCGGGGCGGGCCGCCTCGGAGAGTGTGGTCATGACGCGCTCCCGCGGAGTCGGACCCGGGGATCGACGGCGGCGTAGAGCAGGTCGGCCACGAGGGCGCCGACGACCGTCGCGATCGAGATGATGACGGTGACCCCGAGCAGGATCGGGAAGTCACGCTTCAGCGCCGCCTGCCAGAACAGCTGCCCCATGCCGGGGAAGTTGAACAGCGACTCGACGACCAGCGCCCCGCTGAAGAGCGCGGGCAGGTACATGCCGAGCAGCGTGATGACCGGGAAGAGCCCGTTGCGCAGGGTGTGCCGCAGCACGACCCGCCGCTCGGAGAGGCCCTTGCTGCGGGCGGTGCGGACGTAGTTCTCGTTGAGGTTGTCGACCATCGTGGAGCGGACGTAGCGCGAGTAGACCGCGATGGTGACGATGGCGAGCGTGACCGTGGGCAGCACCAGCCCGGCCGGGTCGGCGAGCACCTCCCCCACCGTGAAGCCCTGCGGGGCCTCGGGCGGCAGGAGCGGCCACACCTGCGAGAAGAGGATGATCATCATGAGGCCCATGAAGAAGATGGGCGTGGCGTACGCCAGCAGCGACAGCGAGGTGATGGCGTAGTCGGGCCAGCGGTTGCGGCGGACGGCCTGGATCACCCCGAGCGGGATCGCCAGCACGATGGCGAGCAGGGTCGACAGCAGCGACAGCACCATGGTCTTCGGCAGCCGCTGGGTGATCGCCTCGACGACCGACTGGTTGAGCTGGTACGAGTAGCCGAGGTCGCCGTGCAGCAGGCGCTGCACGTACATGAGGTACTGCTGGAACCAGGGCCGGTCGTAGCCCATCTCGTGGTTGAACGCCGCCAGCTGCTCCAGCGTCGCCTCCTTGCCCAGCGTGGCGCGCGCCGCGCCGCCGGGCAGCAGGTGCAGGATGAGGAACGCGATCACCGTGACGAGCACGACGACGACGAGGGCCTGGCCCAGGCGCGTGATGAGGTACCGGACCACGTGGTCGGTTCCTCCTCCCCGGTCGGGGTCCCGGCGGCGCGGTGCGCGCCGCCGGGACCGGGACGATCAGTGATCGGTCACTTCCAGGACCAGTCCTGGAAGTACATGAGGTTCATCGGGTCCTGCGGCTCGACGCCCTGCAGGCCGGAGCGGTACGCCGAGTTCTGGTAGACCGGGTTCGGCATCCAGAGCACCGGCAGGTCCTTGGCGAGGAAGTCGTTGTACGCCTTGAGCGTGCTCTCGTCGCCGGAGAACTGGGTGGCCTCGATGAGCCGGTCGGCCTCGGCGTTGCTGTAGCTGCCCAGGTTCACCGGGGCGTCGGTGGCGAAGAGCCGCTCACCGCTGGCGAAGGCCGGGTAGTACCAGCTGCCCTGCGAGCCGAAGAAGGACATGTCCCACGAGCAGGTCGCCTCGGTCGGCTTGCAGGCCGGGGTGACGGCGACCGAGTCGGGTACCTCCTTGATGGTCAGCTGGATGCCGAGCTTGGACATCTGCGACTTGATCTCGGCGAACATCTTGGTGGTGGCGGCGAAGCCGGTCTGGCTGGTGACGGTGAGGTTCAGCGGGGTGCCGGCGGCGATGCCCTCGCCGCACTGGTCGGCCCCGGTGCCCGGCGTCTGGCAGGTGGTCTGCCCGTCCGGGGTCACCTTCCAGCCGTGGCTCTCCAGCAGCTGCTTGGCCTTGGCCGGGTCGAACGAGTAGACGCAACCCGCGCCGTCGGTGCCGTTGGTGCCCGGCTTCGCCGGCACCGGGCCACAGGTCGGGGCCGCCGTGCCGGACCAGACGACCTTGCTGATGGTCGGCTGGTCGATGAGCATCTGCATCGCCTGCCGCAGGTACGGCTGCTTGAAGAGCGGCCCGGTCTTCGGGTTGTTGAAGTTCAGCTGCAGGTAGGTGATGGACCAGCCGTACCAGGGCGAGATCGTGTAGCCCTTGGACTTGAGGTAGCCCTCCTGGGAGACGTTGGCCGCGGGCACGTACCCGTAGTCGACGTCACCGGCGCGCAGCACGTTGAACTGGGCGTCATCGCTGGTGAACGGCCGGAGCACGACCTTGGCCAGCTTCGGCTTGTCCTCGCCCGAGTACTTCGGCTGGGCGGCGAGGGTCACCTCACCGTTCGGCACGTACTTCGCCAGCTGCCACGGGCCGCTGTTGACCTTCCACAGCTCGTTGGAGTCGTACGTCTTGAGGTCCTTGGAGGCCGCGGTGAGGAAGTCGAAGACCTTCTTGGCGCCCTGCGGGGTGCTGGCCAGGTTGCTCACCGTGCCGGTGGCGGAGTCCTTGTCCCAGGCGTGCTGCGGCAGGGGCGTGATGCGGTTGAGCTGGTTGTCGACGAACCACGCCGTGTTGTAGGCCTGCTTCGTGGTGATCGAGAAGGTCTTGTCGTCCTTGATCGACCACTGCGCGATGTTGTCGGGGAAGCCGCCGGCCCGGTAGGACGCCCACTTGTCCTTGTTCGCGCTGACCAGGTCGTACCAGAACTGGATGTCCTTGGTGGTGACGGGCTTGCCGTCGGACCAGGTGTTGTCCTTGAGCGTGATGGTCAGCGTCTTGCCGCCGTCGCTGACCGCGGGCGGCTCGGCCATCGAGCGCTTCGGGTCGATGTTGTAGTGCGCCGTGCCGTCCAGCTTGTACTGGTACAGCGACCGGTACAGCGCCTGGCCGAAGATGGCGTTCTCGCCCTGCGTGAAGCCGGGGGCCGAGATCGGCAGGATCCAGTTGGGCGTGCGCAGGGCGACGGTCACGGTGTCCTTGCCCTGGCTGCCGCCGTCCTTCGACGAACCGCCGCCGCAGGCGACCAGGCTCGCCCCGAGGGCGAGCGCGCCCGCTAGCGCCACCGCGCCACGGAGGGCGCGCCCGGGAAATCTGCTCCTCATGAGTCTCCTCGATTGATGTGCACGTGCCCCGCGTCTCCGGGCGCTGGCGGCGTTGCCACAGGTCCCGCCGCCTGGTGCCGCTCCTCGACGATCAACGCGGAGAATCTATCCACGCCGAAGTTCCGAGTCAACGAAAAGTTCCCTCTTTATTCGCAGACTTTGGCCGGGCTATGATCGAAGTCGGCGATGCATCGAAAGATGCTCTTCCGCGCGGACTCCCGGAGCGCCACCTTGCTTTGGCCCTGCGACACACTGAGGCTGCGGCGCCGGAGGACCGCCCGAACGAGGAGAGACATCTTGGAACCACCGATCTCCGCCACTCTGCGCGATCAGACCCTCGATCTCCTGGCCAGCGGCGCGGCCAGCTCCCGCGCGGACCTCGTCGAGGCGCTCCAGGTCGCCCCCTCGACCGTCACCACCGTGGTGCGTCGGCTGCTGGAGGAGGGCGTGATCCTGGAGGAGGGCGTCGGTCGGTCCACCGGCGGACGCCGCCCCCGCATCCTGCGCCTGCGGGACACCGACGGGTTCCTCGCCGTCGCGGAGCTGGGCGGCCGGCACGCCCGGGTGGGATTGTGCGCACCCGGCGGCGGGCTCCGCGCGACCGAGGAGGTGGCGATCGACATCGCCGCCGGGCCCGGCGAGGTCTTCGACGTCGTCGCGGCGACGGTCGCGCGGCTGCAGACGGCGACCGCGCCCGGCCAGCCGCTGCTCGGGCTCGGCGTAGCCCTGCCCGGCCCGGTCGAGTTCCCCCACGGGCGCCTGGTCGGTCCGGCCCGGATGCCCGGCTGGAGCGGCCTCGACGCCAGGTCCGACCTCACCGCCCGCTTCCAGGTGCCGGTCGTGGTCGACAACGACGCCAAGGCGGCGGCCATCGGCGAGTACGTCACCCGGGGCCGGGAGTCCGGCGACATGGTCTACGTCAAGGCGGGCACCGGCATCGGCGCCTGCCTGGTCAGCGGCGGGCAGATCTACCGGGGCGGTCGTGGCCTCAGCGGCGACGTCACCCACGTACGGGTGGCGGACAGCGGCGAGCGGCACTGCTCCTGCGGCAGCCGGGGCTGCCTGGAGACCGTCGCCAGCGGTGCCGCGCTGGCCCGCCAGCTGGCCGAACAGGGCTCCTCGGCGACCACGGTCCGTGAGATCGTGACGGCCGTCGGCGACGCCGACCCGACCGTGGTGACCATGGTGCGCCACGCCGGCGGGCTGCTCGGGGTGGCCCTCTCCGGGCTGGTCAACTTCCTCAACCCCGACAGCGTCGTCATCGGCGGCGCCCTCTCCAGCCTCGACGTCTACGTGGCCGCGACCCGCGGAATGCTCTACGAGCGCTGCCTGCCGTCGATGACCCAGTCCCTCACCATCGAAGCCAGCGTGGCGGGCCCCGATGCGGCCCTGGTCGGCCTCGGGCACCTGCTGCGCACGACCGCCGACGTACGACTCTCCTGAGGAGCCACCACCCGTGTCACGTCCCCTCCGCATCGCCATCGGCGGCATCCACATCGAGTCCAGCACCTTCTCGCCCCACCTGAGCACCGCCGACGACTTCGAGGTCACCCGGGGCGACACGCTGCTGGCGCGTTACGACTGGCTCTCCCCTGCCCGCCCCTGGGCCGTCGACGTCGAGTGGATCCCGCTCGTGCACGCCCGGGCCCTGCCCGGCGGGGCGGTGGACCCCTCGACGTACCGGGCCTGGGCCACGGAGCTGGTGGAGAAGCTGGCCGCGGCCGGCCCGCTCGACGGCATGCTGCTGGACTTCCACGGCGCGATGAGCGTCGTCGGGCTCGACGACGCGGAGGGCGACCTGGTCACGGCGATCCGCACGACGATCGGCCCGGAGCCGTTCGTCTCCGCGGCGATGGACCTGCACGGCAACGTCTCGAAGGTGCTCTTCGACGCCTGCGACCTGCTCACCTGCTACCGCACCGCCCCGCACGTCGACGTCTGGGAGACCCGTGAGCGCGCCGCCCGGAACCTGGTCGAGGCGCTGCGTCGGCGGCAGCGCCCGCACAAGGCGCTGGTCCACGTGCCGATCCTGCTGCCGGGTGAGATGACCAGCACCCGCGAGGAGCCCGCCCGGGGCCTGTACGCGAGGATCCCCGAGGTCGAGGCGCGCGACGGGATCGTGGACGCGGCGATCTGGATCGGGTTCGCCTGGGCCGATCAGCCGCGCTGCCAGGGCGCCGTCGTCGTCACCGGCACCGACGCCACCGCCACCGCCGAGGCGGCGCGTGAGCTCGGCGGCCACTTCTGGTCGGCCCGCGAGGAGTTCGCCTTCGTCGCGCCCACCGGCACGATGGACGAGTGCCTCGACACCGCCCTGGCCGCGGTCGCCGACCCGGCCCGGCGGCCGTTCTTCATCAGCGACTCGGGTGACAACCCCGGGGCCGGCGGGGCCGACGACGTCACCTTCGCCCTCGGCCGGATGCTGGCCCGCCCCGAGATCCGCGACGGCTCGCGCCGCGCCGTGTTCGCCTCGCTGGTCGACCCGCAGGCGGTGGCGCAGATCGCCGACCAGCCGCTCGGCGCTCCCGTCCGGGTGACGGTCGGTGGGCGGATCGACTCCCGTGACCCGGGGCCGCTCCCCCTCGACGGCATCCTGGAGGCGGTCGCCGACGATCCCGACGGCGGACGGTGCGTGAGCGTGCGGGTCGGCGGCCTCAGCGTTTTCGTCACCTCCCGCCGCATGCAGTACCGCCTGCTGAGCTCCTACACCCGGCTGGGGGTCGCGGTCGACCAGGTCGACCTCGTCGTGGTGAAGATCGGCTACCTCGAACCCGAACTCTTCGAGGCGGCCGGGGACTGGCTGCTGGCGCTCACTCCGGGCGGCGTCGACCAGGACCTCGTGCGGCTGCCGTACCAGAACGTGGTGCGACCGATGTTCCCCCTGGACCGCGACTTCACCGCGGACCTCGCCGTGGTGACCGGGTGATCGCGTGAGCCAGCCCGAAGGACGGTGCGTCCTCGCCGTCGACGTCGGAGGGACGACCATCAAGGGAGCCGTCATCGACGAGGAGGGCCGGTTCCGGCACTCGCTCGTCGCGCCGTCGCAGGCGGACGACGACCCGGTCAAGGCGGTCCGGGCGCTCTGCCTCCAGCTGCGCGCCGACGCGCTGGCTCTCGGCGTCACACCCGCCGCGATCGGAGTGGTCACGCCCGGCCTCGTCGACGAGGTCGAGGGGGTGGTGCGCTACGCCGCCAACCTGCGGTTCCGGGACGTCCCCCTGCGCGCCCTCGTCACGGACGACCTCGGTCTCCCGGTCGCGGTCGGGCACGACGCCCGCGCCGCCGGTGTCGCCGAGGCGGTGGGCGGGGCGGCCCGCGGACTCGACAACTTCCTGCTACTGCCGCTGGGCACCGGCATCGCCGCGGCCGTGGTGGTGCACGGCGTGCCGGTCTCCGGCGCGACCGCCGCGGCCGGCGAGGTCGGCCACATCCCGGTCTACCCGGACGGGGAGCCCTGCACGTGCGGCCAGCGGGGGTGCCTGGAGGTGTACGCCTCCGCCGGCGGGCTGGCCCGCCGCTACGCCCGGCTCGGCGGGACGCCGGGGTCGGACAGCCGAGCCATCGCCGACGCGGTGGCCACCGATCCGCTGGCCCGTAGCGTGTGGGACGACGCCACCCGGGCCCTGGGGACCGCCCTGGCGACCCTCACCCTGACCATCGACCCGGCCCGCATCGTCCTCGGGGGTGGGCTGGCGGACGCGGGCGCGCTCTTCTTCGATCCGGTGCGCGACGCCCTCCGGGCGGCCCTCGCCTGGCGGACCCCGCCACCGGTGCTGCGCTCCGCCTTCGGCGCCCAGGCCGCACAGGTCGGTGCCGCCGTCCTGGCCCGGCGGGAGGCGGGTCTGCCCGTTCCGGACGCCTGGGGCGCCCCCGAGCAGGTGCCTCCCGCCGGGTGACGGCGGATCGACGGATCCGGGCCGGGGGGCGCTCAGCCGCAGTTGCCCCAGCTGTACCGGCCGGCGCCCTGCCAACTGGTGAAGTACAGAACCTCACCGCTGTACATGACGCACTTGTCGCGGGCGGAGCGCTGGATCGCCGCGTAGTACTTGTAGTTCCCGGAGTCGTAGACCCAGGAACCGCCCTCCACCCGGATCCCGGCGGAGACCCCGGTCAATGAACCGAGGGCCACCGACTTGAGCGTGGCGACGCAGTTGTAACCGGTGGCGCTGTTGTACATCAGGTAGGCGTCGCCCACCTTGGTGCCGTCGGAAGCGGTGATCGTCCGGTGGCCGTCACTGGCGTAGGCCCACGAGCCACCGAAGTCGTTGTTGCACGCCTGGGCGGCGGTGAAGGGATTCGTCGCGGCCTGCGCCGGTGAGGCGAGCGTCACCGCCGCCACGGTCGCGGCGAGAATCGAGATGGCCAGGCGTCGCGCCGTTCTGCGCACACAGTCCTCCAAAGGCTCCAGCGCGAAGATCGCGCAGATGAGCCCCCATCATCCCACATTGGACGGATATCGAGGGGCCCGCCGGCCGGGAGGTGCCGCCCGACGGCGTCGCACCGGAGCCCTCATGTCGGCAATCCGTCGTTGTCCGCCGGGTGGGCCGCTCCGTAGCGTCGCGACTACAGCTCGATGCCACGCGGAAGGGGCCCCTCGTGACCGATCTCGTCGCTCCGCAACTCGTCGTGAACAGCAGGATGCTCTACTTCGGTTGGACACCGGCCGATCCCGAGGCCGTGGCCGCGCTCGTGCCCGACGGGCTCAAGCCGGCGCCCAACCGCCAGGTCTTCATGAACCAGTACGTCGTCGACGACGCGGGCCAGACCTCCGGCTTCGGCGCCTACTCGCTGACGTACATCGGGCCGGACCTGTCCGGGGTCGACGCCCCCGACGGGGTCACTCCGGGTCGCTGGTGGACGCACTACTTCAACTCGAGTCCGGTCGTCCGCGCGTACGCCACCGCCCGCGGCGTGCCCGCGACGGCGGGGACCACCACCATCGAGGTACGGGGCAAGCGGCTGGTCGCCACCACCGAGGCGGACGGCGTACCGGTGATCAGGGCGACGGCCCGCGTCGGCCGCACCGGTGACGCGGTGAACCGGGGACAGCTGCGCTACCTCACCCAGCTGGACGGCACGTTCCTCAGCGGCAACTACCCGTTCGTGGCGGAGCCGGTCGATCCCTTCGAGGTGGAGTCGCTGGAGTTCCTCGAGCCCGAGCACCCGGTGTACGCGCTGCGTCCCGCCGAGCCGCTGGAGGTCGTCTGGGGCTTCTACTCGCCGCGCTCGTCGTTCGCCTACCCCGGCGGCGAGTCCACGCTCGACTGAACGTCGCGCTCCCGGGTCCCGCCCGTGGCACCAGCTCCGGTGCCACGGGCGGAACGGTTCAGCGGGCGGTCGCGTACGTGGCGCACCCGATGAGCTCGAGCGACACCTGGAGTCGCTCGAGGCTGATGTTCTTCGCGATGGTGTCCTCCGGGGTGTGGTACGGCGGCTCCAGCAGCGCCGGGGTCTCCTCGCCCCGCCAGGAGAAGTTGGCGCTGGCGATGCCGACCTCCTGGAAGGACTGGTGGTCGCTGGACCCGCGCTGGGTCACCGCCGAGATCCGCGGGTCGTAACCGAGGCGGACCGCGGCGGCCGCCACCTCGTCCGTGGCCCGGTTGGCCTGGCCGGTGAAGGAGAGCAGCCAGTACCGGGTGGCCGGGTCCCAGCTGGTGGCGACCATGTCGTTCTGGTACACCGCGAGGAACCGGTCCCGCTCCTCCTGGGGCAGCTGCCGCACGTGGTAGCGGGAGCCGATCAGCCCCTGCTCCTCCGAGCCCCACAGGGCGAACCGGAGGGTGGCCTGGAGCGGGATCGCCCGCAGCACCCGGGCCAGTTCGAGGCAGAGCACCGTGCCCGAGCCGTCGTCGTTGGCGCCGGGAGCGCCGATGACCGTGTCGTAGTGGGCGCTGACCATCACCACCGGCCCCCCGGCACGCGCGCGCCCCCGCCGCTCGGCGATGACGTTGTTCGAGGTCAGACCGCGGTGGGCGGAGGTGGAGATGGTGAGCGTGAGCCGGCCGCAGGCGAGGAGTTCCCGCAGCCGCTCCTTCTGCGCCTGGGCCACCCCGACGACCGGGATCGGCACCGGTGAGCCGGCCGAGCCGGGCAGGGTCGGCGAGAAGGCCGAGGTCCGCCGGGGCGGTACGCCATCGGCCGCGAGGAACACGACGGCGGCGGCTCCCCGTGATACGGCGGTCGCCACCAGCTGCTCGCGCTGCGCCGCCACGTAGTCGACGAGCACGATGCGGCCGCTGACGTTCGTGGGGTAGTTCTCCGGCGCCCCCGCGCCCACATCCACCACGTCGCCCCGGACCGTGGTGTCCAGCGCGCCGTGCGGGGAGGCGCCGGCCTGCCAGTTCAGGTCGCGGGGAAGCCGGGCCGGCGAGCTGAGCTGGGCGAGGAACTTGTCCGCCACGGCGAACGGTTCCAGCCGGACGTCGTACCCCAGGTGGTCCAGCTGCTTGGCGATGTAGTCGGCGGCGCGGCGTTCGGAGGCCGTGCCGCCGATGCGCGGGCCGATCTCCTCGCTGAGGACGCGCAGGTGCGACAGGGCGCGCTTGGCCGAGACCTGCGCGATGATCTTGCGGTCGTCGGGGGTGAGCCTCGGCGGACGGTGGGCGCCGGGGCGCTGGTCGGTGGCCGCCCACGCCGGCGCGGGGAGCGCCACCGTGGCCGCGCCGCCGAGCGCGACGGTCAGCATCCGGCGCCGGTTCACGGCCGAGCCGGCCGGTTCGGTCGAGGACGTAGCGGGATGGCCGTTGGTCATGGGTCCTCCTGGTCTCTTGTGGATCCCGGCCGGCCGGTGGGTGACCGGGGGTCCAGAGATATCGAACTTATCCACTGCCTGGTGGTCCTCCAAGATCTGTTCGGGCGGTCGTGCGGGGCCGTGCGGCCGCCGGACTCCGCCGGCCCCGGAAACCCACCGATCGCCCGACGTTCACCTGCCCTTCGGACGCGATGCGGGCCCGCTCGGCCGGCCCGCCCCCCGCGTGTGACCCCGGCCACTTCCCGCTCGGAGAGCACGCCGTCACCAGGCAGCCCACGGGGAGCCTGGATCGCCGCCGCGCTACTGTCGGTAGTTGCCGATCAAGGGATGACCGGTGGAAGGAAAAGGGCCAATGAGCACGTCCATCATCGTCGGCGGCAGCAACGGACTGGGGCGAGTCATCGCGCAGCGCTTCGCGGATCGCGGAGACACCGTCGTCATCACCAGCCGGGACAAGGCCCGAGCGGAGGAGGTGGCCGCCGAGATCGGCGGCGCGACCCGAGGGCTCGCCGCCGACCTCTCCCGGCCGGAGACCATCGCCGCCGCGTTCGGCGACGTCACCGAGGTCGACAACCTGGTCATCACCGCCACCAGCCAGACGCCGAACAGCCTGGGCGCGTTCGACCTGGACGCGGCGGTCAGCGCACTGACCGTCAAGCTGGTCGGCTACGCCGAGACGGTACGGGTCCTGCGTGACCGCTTCCGCCCCGGCGCCTCGGTGGTGCTCTTCGGTGGTGTGGCCAAGGACCGCCCGTACCCCGGGTCCACCGTGGTCACCACCCACAACGCCGGCCTCACCGGCCTGGTGAAGACGCTGGCCGTCGAGATCGCGCCGCACCGGGTCAACGCCCTGCACCCCGGCATCGTCGGTGACAGCCCGAAGTGGCGCGACGTGCCTAACCACCCCCACCTCGCCCGCACCCCGATCGGCCGGCTCGTGACGATGGCGGAGATCGTCGACGCGACCGACTTCCTCCTGCGCAACGGCGGCGTCAACGCCCAGGAGCTGACCGTCGAGGGCGGTGTCCTGGCCGGCTGAGCCGGTACCACGCCGCCGCGAGCCGGACGGCCCGGCCGGGGATCCGCACTCGCCGGATCCCCGGGGCTCGGGCCGCCCGGCCCGGCGGGCGCGGCGACGGGGCTGCGCCGGGAGACGCCTGACGGTAGGGTTTCGGCTCATCCCTTGTGGACGTCCGCGCGAGTTCCTGACCTGACGTGCGGCGGCGCAGGCGGGCCCGGAGAACCGCGGCACTACCGACGGAGGGGACCGGCATGGTCGGTGCGAGCGACGGCGACGAGGCGAAACCGGCCACCGCGGCCCGGATCTACGACTACTACCTCGGCGGCACGCACAACTTCCCGGCCGACCGGGAAGCCGCCGAGGCGATGATGCGGGTGCTCCCGCTGGGGCCACAGCTCGCCCGGACCAACCGGGCGTTCCTGCGGCGCGCCGTGCGTCACCTCGCCGAGTCCGGCGTACGGCAGTTCCTCGACGTCGGCTCCGGCATCCCCACCGTGGGGAACGTCCACGAGATCGTCCAGCAGGTCGCGCCGGAGACCCGGGTCGTCTACGTCGACATCGACCCGGTGGCGGTGGCGGAGAGCCGGGAGATCCTCAAGGGCAACGAGCGGGCCGCCGCCGTGCACGGCGACCTCCGCGAGCCGGCGGGCATTCTCGCGCACCCGCAGGTCAACGCCCTGATCGACTTCGATCAGCCGGTCGGCCTGCTGCTCGCCGCCGTCCTGCACTTCGTGCCTGACGACGACGTCGCGTACGGCGCCGTCGACAGCTTCCGCGCGGCGCTCGCGCCGGGGAGTCACCTCGTCGCGTCACACGCGACCACCGACGAGGTGCGGCACGGCCAGGAGGAGCTCGACGTGGCCCACGACGTCTACCGGCGGCGGACCACGACCCCGCTCGGTCTGCGCAGCCGGTCGCAGTTCGAGCGTTTCTTCGCCGGGCTCGACCTCATCGAACCGGGCGTCGTATGGCTACCGCTGTGGCGACCCGCCCCGGACGACCCGCAGTACTTCGCCGACGACCCCCGACGTAGCGCCGGTCTGGCGGCCGTCGGCCGGGTCCGCTAGGCGCGTCCGCGTCGGCCGGGTCCGCTAGGCGCGTCCGCGTCGGCCGGGTCCGCTAGGCGCGTCGGCGTCGGTCGCGCCACCGCCCCGGGCCGCGGAGTCCTCCGTCAGGGGCCGAAGGTGAAGGCGTACGCGCGGCAGCCGGGCTGGTCGGCGACGAGGGTCAGCAGGTGGTCGCCGCGTGCCGCGCCGGCGACCAGCCGGACCATCCTCGGCCGCTCGACGCGCGCCACCCCGTCCGCGTCGACGTCGGCGCCGCCCCGGTCACCGACCGGCTGCCCGTCGAGCAGCACCCGCAGCGTGGCGTGGCCGGACGAGCCGGGTTCGACGACGAGGTTCACCTCGCCAGCGTCGAACGGCAGCGCGATCTCGCCGACGCCGCTCGCGAGTTCGACGTAGTCCCCGCCGGCGTGCCAGTCACCGGTCAGGTCGAAGGCGCCCGGCAGTCGCCGGTCGACGCCGAGGTACGTCTCCTCGGTGACGTCGGCGTACGAGGGCTGCTCGGTCGCCGCGAAGGTCGCCGCCTCCGGAGTGACCGAAGGCAGCTCGATGTCGGGTTCCCGGTCCACCAGGAGCTGCCGGATCACCGCCTCGGTCCGGTCGTACTCGCCCTCCCCGATCCACCGGGCGACGCGCTTGCCGTCCGCGTCGAAGAGGTACCGCGCCGGCCACGCGATGTTGTCGAGGGCCGACCAGACCGTGAAGTCGTCGTCGAGCGCGATCGGGTAGCTGAGCTGGTGCTCCCGGATGCCCCGGTCGATGTTCTCGGCGTGCTTGCCGAACTCGAACTCCGGCGCGTGCAGGCCGATCACGGTGAGGCCCCGGTCCGCGTAGTCGCGGTGCCAGGCCTTGACGTAGGGCGCGGTGCGGATCCAGTTGACGCAGGTGTACTCCCAGACGTCGATCAGGACCACCCGGTCGGCGAGCGCGTCGGACGTCAGCGGTGGCGAGTTCACCCAACGCCGGACATCGAGAGCGGGGATCCGCGCGGCCACCGGGATCTCCTCAACCGCCGGCCTGCCCGCCCCGGTACGGGGCCAGGAAGGTGGTCAGCGCCGCGAGCAGCTCCTCGGGGGCCTGCTCGGCGAGCCAGTGGCCGGCACCGGGGACGACCACGGTCTGCACGGTGTCGGCGAGGGGCGTCATCGCCTGCCCGGGGCGCTCGCCCCAGCTCTGCTCGCCGCCGATACCGAGCACCGGCATGGTGAGCGGCCGGGTCTTGCGTTGCGCGTTCTGGGCGAGGGTGGCGTCCCAGGCGCGGTAGAGGCCGAAGCTGCCGCGCCGGACGTCGGGGTCGGAGTAGAGGTCGAAGTAGTACCTCAACACCTCCTCCGGCAGGGGTTCCCCGCCCTGGACGGCGAACTCGTAGCCGTAGAAGATCTCTTCGCGTCCGCTGACCAGCTGTTCGGTCAGCTCGTGGTTGACCCGGTTGAAGGGTATGTGCCAGATCTTGTTGTTGATCTGCTCGGGGACGAAGAGCGGCGGTCCGGAGGCCACCTCCGGCGGCCCGGGGATCTCCGCGACCACCAGGCGGTCGACCCGGTCCGGATGATCCGCGGCCAGCGCGTAGCTGATGATGTAGCCGGTGTCGTGGCCGACGACGGCGAACCGCTGGTGGCCGAGCGCGTCCATCAACGCCACGAGGTCGTTGGCGAGGGTCGCGCTGTCGTACCCGTCCCGGGGCTTGTCGGTGAGGCCGATACCCCGCTGGTCGACGGCGACGACCTCGAAGTCCCGGGCGAGCGCCGGCATCACCAACCGCCACGCGTACCAGTTCTCCGGCCAGCCGTGCACCAGCAGCAGCGGCGGTCCGTCGCCGCCGATGACAGCGTGCTGGCGTACCCCACCGGCCTCCACGAACCGGCTGGTGAAGGTGTCGGCGAAACCGGCCGGGAGCTGCGGGGCGTGCGAGACGGAACCGGGGCCCTCCGCGACGGGGTACCGCGCCGACGACGAGCTCATGATTGTCTCCTTCCGCCTCGCACCGCGGGCGCGACGAAGGCCGGCCCTCAGCGCCGCCGGACCGACCGACGTGGCACCACGCCCGATCCGGGACGTCGGCGGGGCACGACGGCGAACGGGCCGGAGGGCCCGAGGTTCATCCGTGGTGACAGCGAGCTGCGCTGAGAAGCGGCGCGATCGCCGACCCGACGAGGAGGACTTGCCGGCGCCGCGGGGCATCGGCCCACGGCAGGGTCAGCGTAACCGGGGGCGGGAGCGGGCGAGCCGGAATGCGGCTTTCCGGCGTCGGTGCGGGAACGGGCCGGTCCGGTGCGGTGTCCGGGCCTGTCCCGACACCGCACCGGACCGTCCGCATCACCCCGCGCGGCCGAGCGCGCGGTTGCCCTGCCGGGGCCCGGGGCCGCGCTACTCGAGCGGGGGCAGGTTCGACGGCGGCAGATCCGGCCCGAGGTCCGGAGCGGTCTCGGTCGAGACGACCCGCCGGGGCGGCCAGGTGACCCCGCGCGGGGGCCAGGACTGCCCGGTGCGCTGCAGGAACCACTTCGGTGGCTCGTAGAGCGGCAACTGATAGTCGTTCGGCAGCATGCTCTTCCACTTGATCTTGGAAGTGCGCCTGTCGAACTCCTCCTTCATCTCGGCCAGGATCGTCGGCTGGGTCAGCAGGTCGACGGTGGTGGCGGCGAGGTACTTGGCGGCGGCCAGCATGGAGACGTGTCCCGCGTTCGCCGCGGCCGTGGCGGTGTGGTGCCACGAGTGGTTCTTCGTACCGCCGGGCTGATGCGCGGTGCCCATCGAGATGGTCGGCACCTGCCAGCTGATGTCGGCGACGTCGGTCGAGCCACCACCCATGAAGACCGGCGACGGAGGTCGCAGCTCGCTGATCGTGCTGGAGAAGCCGGTCTCCCCCGAACCGTTCGACCTCTGCAGCGCCTTACCGAAGCGCTGGTCCGCCTCGGAGAACGTCGGCGGACCGACCTGCGTCATGTTGGCGTACATCAGCTCGGTGCCCCGCTTGTTGCCGAGCTTGTTCCAGACGCCGCCCATGATCCGGTGCTCCATCCGGGTGCCGGTGGCCAGGGCGGCGGCCTCCGCGCACTTGACGATCTTGTCCATCAGGATCTTGGAACGGGCCGGACTGCCTTCCCGCGCGTAGTACCAGATGCTCGACAGCGTCGGGAAGACGTTCGGCGCCTGACCCGTCTGCCGGATCGCGTGGTGCATGCGGGCGGTGTGCGCCATGTCGCTCTCGCGGAGGAACTCGGTGAGCATCGCCATCGCCGTGACGGC
The DNA here is from genome assembly GCF_004348525.1 of Micromonospora sp. 15K316. GTDB lineage: Bacteria > Actinomycetota > Actinomycetes > Mycobacteriales > Micromonosporaceae > Micromonospora. Next base: position 40,244 of record NZ_SMKG01000027.1, read on the forward strand.
GTCCTGCGTGGACCTGGTCTCCAGCGGGGATCCGCCGTGACCGTCGGTGCCGAGGAAGTGGAACGCGACGCTGTACATCGCGTTCCCCGACCCCCAGCCGGTGCTGTTGTTGGTGGCCGGGTGCCAGTCGACGAAGGCGTCGAGGCCCCTATACACCCCCGCCTTCACCGCCACCGACTTCCCGACCAGCTGCTCCTCCGCCGTGGAGCCGAAGAACTTGATGGTGCCGTCGAGGTCGCGTGCCTTCATGGCCGCCGCCGTCGCCGCCGCGGCACCGGCGGCCGCGGCGCCGAGCGCGCAGTGCCCGCAGCCGTGGCCGAAGCCGTACGTGGGCGCGTACGGGTCGTGGTGGTAGACCAGCGGGTTGTGCTTCGGGTTGCCCTTCTCCTGCGACAACCCGGGCAGCGCGTCGTACTCGCCGCTGAAGCCGATCACCGGCTTGCCGGTGCCGTGGCTGAACGTGGCGACGAACGCGGTGGGCATGCCGCCCGCGCCCCACTCGATGGTGAAACCGTTGGCGGCCAGGAACTGCGCCTCGGCCCAGGACGAGTTCCACTCCGCCAGCGAGGGTTCCGCGTACTCCCAGATCCGGTCGTTCAGACCGGTGATGCGCTCCGACTGGCGGTCGATCCACGAGATCGCGGCATCCTTGGCCTGCGAGTCGACGGCGAGGTTCGTCGGCGCTTCGTAGTTGGCGAGATCGGACGGCATCGTGTTCGGGTCGAGCGCGAGGTCCGACGCGGCGGCCAGGGCCGGGTCCGCCGTCAGCACGGGGGCGACCGCCAACCCGGCGCCCGCCATGCCGAGCAGGCCCAGCAGGTCCCGACGGCTGTAACCCGACGGATCGAGATGATCGGTTTCACACATGGTGCAACGCTCCTCGACTGAGAGCTGATCAACCGGCCACCGCTGACGGGTCGTCGACAAGCCCGGGAACGATGAGCGATCCGGAGTCGCGTCGGCGGGAAGGGCTGGGGGAATCGGAGGCATGACGATGAGCCGGCTGACCATTCGGACGCGGCGGGCGCCCTCCGTCCCCACTGTCTGTTTACCTGAGAGTGTCCCCGGCTTTCGCCGGCTTCCCCCTTCGGTGAGCGGCGCACGCCGCTGCTCTCCAGTGGCGCCTCGGAACTGCAGTACTTGGGCCTGTGAGTTTCCGGGGAGGTTGCTCCTTCGGCGCCCCCTTGGCCAGGGGAGGACTCTCCTACAGCTCCTCGAACGGCTTATTTGATCCAACGCAGAAGGCGGCCGAATGTCAACCCTCATCCCATGATTGTCCAGTCAAGGATTCGGCTGCCTTCGATGCGGACAGGACAGAATGAAGTCAGTGAAAGTGCAGAGCGGATCGGCTCCGGACTATGCGGCAGCGTTGCGCCGACCTCGCCACGCATCCGTACGGGTCACGCCGAACAGGATGCCGGCGTTGATGATCACGACGAAGACCGGGGCGAGCAGCTTCAGCGCCGGCAGCACCGCGATCATCAGCGCCAGCCAGCCGATCCGCGATCGGGAGAGCCGGCCGAGGAGCTCGTACTCGAAGATCACCCGTCCGAGCAGGAAGAGGAACGAGCCGCCGACCACGAGCGCCACCAGACCGCCGTGCGTGCTGGCGAACGGCTCGGCGAGCGCGAGGTCCACCCCGGCGGTCGTCGCGATCACCCCGGCCACCAGAACGACGTAGACGTACGGCGCGAGGCGTACCGCGCGGCGCGGATGCCGGCGCACCGATTTCTCGACGAGGAGTTCGGCCCGGAACACGTAGATCTGCCACAGCAGAAACGCTGCGGCGATAGCCGCCAGGAAAATGACGACCCGCGCGGTGGTGAAGCCGAGAATACTAAGGTTCAGCGTGGAGGCCAGCACCAGGTCGCCGATCACCAGAATGGCGATCTGCTGGTAACGCTCGCCGAAATGCGGGCTCAACCGGTCGTACTGTTCGAGTGGTACCCGGCCCAGTCCGGGCGCCGGAAAGCGCAGTGCGGCGACCACGTATTCGACCACGAGGGCGGCGGCCCACAACGCTCGACGCAATTCCGGATCCGTGAGTCCGCCGGCCAGCCAGAGCAGCCCGGAGAAGGCGAACCAGAACAGGAACAGCTTCACCCGGAGCTGCGCGAAGTGCCCGCGCAACGCCCGCACCAGGATGAGCCCACGGGCCAGGTGGATGCCGACGTACGCGCCGGCGAAGAGGAGACCGTGCTCGGCGAAGGCGCTCGGAATGGCGGCCGCCATAAGGCCCACCCCGAGCATGCCGGTGGCGATCACCCGCTGGATGACTCGTTCGCGGGGATCGAAGAAGTCGGTCGCAATCGCGATGATCGACCACGTCCACCAGGCGGCGAGCAGCAGGATCACGGTATTCGCCAGCCCACGCCAGGATAGGTCACGGGCCAACTGCGTCGACAACTGCGCGAACGCGGCGATGTAGAACACGTCGAGGAGCAGTTCCAGGAGCGTCGACCGATTAGACGAGCGGGGATCCCGGATCAACTCCGACGGTCTCGCCCCGGTCATCGATCAGCCATTCCCGCCCTCGTCGCGGCCACTCCCGGCCGGGCCGCTCCGCATGGTCCGGCGGAGCGGCGGCGTTGCTCAGGCTAGGGCGTGTCCTGTCGATCATGGAAGCCAGATGATGGCGGCGATGAGGACGAGGCTGGCCTGGTAGAGGGATGCGCGTTTGGCGTAGCGGGTGGCCAGGTCCCGCCACTGTTTGAGCCGGTTGAAGCAGCGTTCCACGACGTTGCGTTTGCGGTAGATCGCCTTGTCGAAGGCCGGTGGTCGTCCGCCGGTGCTGCCCTTGGCGGCGCGGCGGGCGACCTGGTCACAGCGTTCGGGGATGACGTGTTTGATTCCCCGGGAGCGCAGGGCTCGCCGGGTCGAGTCGTGGGCGTAGCCCTTGTCGGCGATCAGCACATCGGGCCGTTTGCGAGGCCGGCCGGGTCCCGGCTCGTT
>NZ_SMKG01000280.1 GCF_004348525.1 Micromonospora sp. 15K316
GGGAAAGTAGGGGGCATGGTCGGGATGGGGAAGAAGCGCGACCGTGAGATCGGGGACGCGGTCGAGGAGCTGGCGCGGGCGGAGACGGTCGCCTTCGGCGGGGTCGGGTTCGCCGGGACGCTGCTGCCGGTGACCGAGGCGTACGACCGGGTCGAGGCCGCGCTGGCCGAGCAGCCCGAGGCCGTACGCGAGCACCTCGACCGGCTCCTCACCCGAGGCTCGCCGGCCGGCCGGGCCTACGCCGCGACGCTGCTGGAACGGGTCGACCCGGCGGCCGCGCGGGCGGCGTGGCGCGCCATGCGCGACGACCCGGGGCAATTCACCACGTACAGCGGCTGCGTCATGGGCCGAGCGTCGTTGGGCGAGTACGCCACGAGCCGCCTCGCCGAGGCGTGATCCCGCCGGTCAGCCAATGTGTCCACTGTGGGGCGCGACGATCGGGTGACTGAGTGCTCACTCGACATGCGTCGAGTCCCCGCAGGTGCGCGGGCTTGTTACCGTTCGCGCCGATGTACCGGGGAGGGTGCGGGTGAACGGGTCCGTGGCGTGGCTGGTGGCGGTGGTGGGCTGCCTGGTCGGAGCGGCCGGAGTGGCGATCGCCGTCGTGGCGCTGCGCCGGTCTCGGCGCCCACCGGAGGCGGCGCCGACCGACCCGCTCCGGGACCACGACGCCGATGCGCTGCGGGGTGACCCGCGCCGGTTGCGCCCCGGCGACCTCGTCGAGATCCGCCAGGTGTCCTACCTGGTGCGGGGCACGGTCCGGCTGGTCGAGGGGGGTTGGAGCTGGGTCGAGCACCTGCTCGACGATGCGCAGGGCGTGCGGCGCTGGCTCTCCGTCGAGGAGGACCCGGAGCTGGAGCTGGTGCTCTGGAGCGCCGAGGCCGGCGCCACCGTGACGCCCGGCGCGCCGACCATCGACTTCGCCGGCCGCTCCTACAGCTGGAAGGAGTCGGGTCAGGCGCGGTACACGGCCACCGGCACCACCGGCCTCGACCCGGCCGGCACGATGCGGTACCACGACTACCAGGCGACCGGCGGGGCGCGGCTCTCCTTCGAGGCGTACGGAGAGGCGGGCTGGGAGGTGGCGCGTGGCGAGCTCCTGCACCGCACCGAGGTGATGATCTATCCGCAGGCCGGCGAGGACCGGACCGGGGGGCAGTGAGTGCTGGTCACTCTGGACGCCCCGTACGTCGACACCAGCGCGGCCGACCTCAGCCTGGCCCGGGACGACGGGGAGCGACCCGCGCTGCACGTACTCGACCTCGACCTGCCCGGAGCGATCCGGCTCGGGCTGCGGCTGCTCGGCGCCTCGCACCAGGTGGTGCTGCGTGCGGGCGACGTGCTGCTGACCGAGACCGTGGCCTGCCTGCCCGGACGACGCCCCGAGCTGCCGGCGACGGTACGCGACGAGGCGACCGGCTACCGGTTCGCCGCGACGGTGCTCCGACCACCCGCCTCCGGTCTGCGTGACCGGGTCGCCGCACTTCGGGCGGAGCTCGCCGACGACAGGTTCGCGCTGGTCGGCGTCTTCCCCGGTGACCCGGACGCGGTGACCGCCCTCGCGGTCCGCCCCGAGGCGCCCGGCGCCGCGGTGGCCTGGCGGACCTGGCACGCCTATCCGCAGACCAACGAACTGGTCCTGACCGAGACGGTGGTGACGCTGCGATGACGTACCGGCGCTGGTTCGTGGTGGGGGTGGCCTTCGCGGTCGTCGGCGCGCTCGTCGCCGCCTTCGCCGTCTTCTACGGCAGCTTCTCCCCCCGCGGGTACGTCGAGGATCGCTACACCCGGGACGCCGGCCGGGACATCGGCCGGGAGGCGGTCGCCTACACCTCGGCCGGTACGCCCAGCCGGGTCGCGAAGGAGATCACCGACGCCTGGCAGCCGGCCGACCAGTACATCGACGGCAGTGGGGTCTACCTGCGCTACGACGACGACTCGGTGGTGATCCTGCCGATCGCCACCGGCTCGGTGATCCTGCTGGAACCCCTCCGGACCGCGTACCCGCGCTACCACTCCACTGTCGGCTCGTACTGGGGCTGGGGACGTGGCAGCACCGTCCGGGGCGGTGGCCCCGGCGCCGGCAAGTAGTGGTGACACCAACCCCCTCACCCCTGGAGCGCCCGTGCAGACCCTTGTCACCGATCTCCTGGTCACCCTCGCCTACGGGGCGATCGGGGTGCTGTTGATGGGCATCGGCTACGCCCTGGTCGACCTGGCGACCCCCGGCCGGCTCAGGGAGCTGATCTGGACCGACCGCAACCGCAACGCCGCTCTGCTGCTCGCCTCGAACCTGGCCGCCGTCGGCGTGATCGTGGTCGCCGCGATCGCCGCGAGCGAGGACGACTTCGTGCTCGGGATCGTCGGCGCGACCGCGTACGGGATCCTCGGGCTGGTGATCATGGCGGCGGCGTTCCTGCTGCTCGACGCCCTCACCCCGGGCCGGCTCGGGCAGATCCTGGTCGACCCCGAACCACACCCGGCAGTCTGGGTCTCCGCCGTCGTGCACCTGGCCACCGGCGCGATCATCGCCGCCGCGATCAGCTGATGGCGGGCGGTCGACCACCCCGGCGGCAGCCCACGGGCGGGCCGGGGAGCCGCACCGGGTGGAAGGTCGGCGCGGGGCTCGCGGCCGTGGTCGTCCTGGTGGGCATCTGCGTCGCCGGTGCGCTGAGCGGGGACGACGACGCCGCCGTCGCCCCGCCGACCGTCACCGAGCGGGACGACACCGTGCCGCTTCTCCGGCGGGCGGCCACGGCGCAGGGGATCTGCTACGGCTGGGTGCTCCAGGCGGACGTCGAGGTGGTCAGCGCCGGCTCCAACCTGGGCGACGGGGTGGGCGTCGAGGGTGACCCACGGTGCCCGCGCTGGGTGCGGGTCGTCGCGGACGTCACCTACGTCCCGGAGAGCAGCGAGTCGAACGACTACGCGTACGTGACGGTCGAGGGCTCCGCCGACCTGGATCCGGGGCGCCTGCTCGCCGTCGATTCGGGGCTGGAGCGGTTCGGGCTCACCGAGGACGCCTTCCTCGACGACCCCGGCTGGGCGGTGACCCGGGCCGCCGTCAGCCTGCCGCTGCTGCTCGCCGAGGCCGGTGCGGCGGCACCGGTGCCGGTCGCCACGGCCGGCTCGGCCGATCCGCCGCCGTTGCCCGCCGCCGGGAACGACCTGTGGCGGGACCGCTGGGGTTACCTGCTCGCCGCCGGCGGGATGCTGCTGGTCACCGTGCTGCTGCTCACCGTCGGGCTGGTCCAGCGTCGCCGGGAACGAGCCGGGGCGGCGCCACGGGCCAGGGTGGGCGCGGCGTCGGGGCGTACCCCGGAGGATCGATGAGCGCGGACGCGCCGGAGCGTCCCCGGCGGCGGGTGGCTCGGGTGGCGGTGCTCGCCGCGGTCTTCGTCTGCGCCGCCTGCGGCCTGGTGTACGAGCTGGCCCTGGTGGCCCTCGGCAGTTACCTGATCGGGGACAGCGTCGGCCAGGCGTCGATCGTGCTCGGCGTGATGGTCTTCGCGATGGGCGTCGGCGCGCTCGCGGCCAAGCCGTTGCAGCCTCGGGCAGCCGCCGCGTTCGCCGCGATCGAGCTGGCCCTCGCGTTGCTCGGCGGCCTCTCCGTCCTCGGCCTGTACGCGGCGTTCGCCTGGCTGGATCTCTACGGGCCGGCGCTCGTCGGCACCGCGTTCCTGCTCGGGCTCCTGATCGGCGCGGAGATCCCGCTGCTCATGGTGCTGCTGCAACGGATCCGGAAGCAGGCGGCGGGGAGCGCGGTGGCCGACCTCTTCGCCGCCGACTACGTCGGCGCGCTGCTCGGCGGGCTCGCCTTCCCGTTCCTGCTGCTGCCCGTCTTCGGCCAGCTCAAGGGGGCGATAGTGGTCGGCGCGGTCAACGCGCTGGCCGGGCTCGCCCTGGTCGGCACGGTCTTCCGCACGGAGTTGGGAGTCCGGTCCCGGGTCGCGCTCGGTGCCGGCGCCCTGGCGGTCGCCGTCTGCCTCGGGTACGCCTGGGTGACCGCGCACGACTTCGAGGTGACCGCACGACAGCAGCTCTACCGGGATCCCGTGGTGCACGCCGAGCGCAGCCGCTACCAGGAGATCGTGCTGACCCGGTCGGTGCGGGAGATCGGCCACACCGGAACCGACCTGCGGCTCTACCTCAACGGCGACCTCCAGTTCAGCTCGGTGGACGAGTACCGCTACCACGAGGCGCTCGTACATCCGGTGCTGAACGGACCGCGCGCCGAGGTGCTGGTGCTCGGCGCCGGCGACGGCCTCGCCGTCCGGGAACTGCTCCGCTATCCCGACGTCCGGCACGTCACGGTCGTCGACCTCGACCCGGCGGTGGTGGCGCTGGCGCGTGCCGAGCCGCAGCTGCGCCGGCTCAACGCGGCCGCGTTCGACGATCCGCGGGTCCAGGTGGTGAACGCGGACGCTTTCGGCTGGCTGCGGGGCAACCCGGGACGGTTCGACGCCGTCGTGGCGGACCTGCCCGACCCGGACGAGACGGCCACCGCGAAGCTCTACACGGTCGAGTTCTACGCCCTGATCCGGGCCGTGCTCGCCGAGCACGGCCGGCTGGTGGTGCAGGCCGGGTCCCCGTACTTCGCGCCCCGGTCGTACTGGTCGATCGAGGCGTCCGTACGGGAGGCCGGCTTCGCCACCGTGCCGTACCACGTGGACGTGCCGTCCTTCGGCGACTGGGGCTTCGTGCTCGCCGCACCGGCCGCCGTCGCGCCCGCGCTGGCGTTGCCCCCCGACGCGCCGGCGCTGCGTTTCCTGAGCCCGGCGACCCTGGCGGCGGCGGCCACCTTCCCCGCCGACCGGGGTCGCCTCGTGGTGCCCGCCTCGACCCTGCTGCGACCCCGGGTCCTGGAGTACGCCCGGACGGAGTGGCGCGGCTACTGATCACGCCCGTACGTCCGTTCCCCGGCGCCACGGCGGACGCCTCGCGGTGGCGTCGCGGCCTGCCGCGCTGGCTGATTGCCGATACGGTGTGGGCCCGACCTAGGGAAGGAGCATCGTGGTCGATCCCCCCAGCACGCCGGCCCGGTCACGGCCGGGCGTAGTGACGATTTCCAGCTACCTGCTGATCCTCTTCGCCGTTCTCCAGCTCATCGGCCTCATCATCACGCTGTCCACCATCGGCACCATCCGGGACGTGCTGCGCGACGCGTACGCCAGCACGGATCCCGATGCCGCCGACGCGGTCGGTGGCATCACCTACGCGGTCGGCATCGGCGGCGCGATCTTCGCGCTGCTCATCGCGGTCGGCCTGGTGGTGCTGGCGCTGCTCAACAACCGTGGCAAGAACGGCTCCCGGATCACGACCTGGGTGCTCGGCGGCATCATGATCTGCTGCACCGGTGGCAACCTGGCCAGCGGCGCCGCGGGCGGCTTCACCGGTGGCGCCGCCGGCGTCAGCAGCGGCAACGCGCCGAGCCCGGACGAGATCCAGCGTCAGCTCGACGCGGCGCTGCCCGGCTGGTTCACTCCGCTCAGCACCGCCCTGTCGTTGCTCGGTGTGCTCGCGCTGCTCGCCGCGCTGATCCTGCTCGCGTTGCCCAAGGCGAACGAGTTCTTCCGCAAGCCGCAGCCCGCCTGGGAGCCGCCGGTGCCCGGCGCCGCCTACCCGGGCTACCCGCAGGGTCCGGGTCAGCCCGGCTACCCGTCCTCCGGTGACCCCGGCTATCCACCGACTCCAGGTCAGCCGCCGGCCGGTCAGCCCCCGGTGCCGGGCCAGCCCGGTGACCAGGCGCCTCCGTCGGACCGGCCCGGCCCGACTCCGCCGCCGATGAGCTGACGGCCCGAAGAAGAGCGACGCCGACAGGTCCCTCCGATAGGTTGCAATCGACGCCTATCGGAGGGACCTGTCGTGTCGTACCCGCACCCGGTTCCGGCCCGTCGTCCCGCCGCGGTCGGGTCGGCGATGGCGGTGCTGCTGGTGATGGCGGTTGTCGCCGTCGGGTACGCCGTGGCCGCGCTGCTGGTGGTCGGCGGCACCGTCGACCGGTTCCGCGCCGCCGCGACCGGTACCTCCGCCTCCGCCGACCAGGTCGGCGGTACGGTCGCGCTGCTGCACACCTCCGCCGTGGTCTCCGCGGTGGTCAGCCTGCTGGTCGGGGTGCTCCTCGCCGGTCTCGCGTTCGGTCTGGGCAGCGGACGAGCCGGCGCCCGCGCCGCGGTCTGGGTCGTCTGCGGGCTCGGAGTGCTCGGCGGTTGCTGCGGGCTGGCGCTGCTGATCGGCCAGCGGTCGGTGCCGCTGCGGCCGAGCGCCGACGATCCGGCCTCCACCGAACTCTTCGGTCTGATCGCCGATGCTTATCCGGCATGGTGGATCCCCCTGGGCGGGGGGCTTTCGATCGGGCAAACACTCGGTTACCTTGTGGTAGCCGCGCTGCTGGCCCTGCCGGCGGCGAGGGCGTGGTTCCACCGTCGACCCGTGCCGGCCACGCACCCCGGGTTCCCCACCC
>NZ_SMKG01000281.1 GCF_004348525.1 Micromonospora sp. 15K316
GCGTCGGGGTGGGTCCGGGGCCGCCACCTCCGCCGATCTGGAGGTCGACGCAGGAGTAGAACGCGTTGGCGGTGTCGGCGATGTTCCAGATGGCGAGGAGCTTCTGCCGGCCCGAGAAGCCGCTCAGGTTGACGGTGTGCGACACCGTGGCCCCGGGCTGCTGGCCGTTGCCGTTGACGACGGCCACCCGGGTGTTGCCGATGTAGTACTCCCAGTTGCTGGTGGCGTGCCGGGCGGTGTTGATCCAGGTGAACGTCACAGTGCTGCCGACCGAGGTGGCCGGCCAGCCCCGGCTGTCGTCGTTGAGGACGGCGAAGTGGGCGATGTTGGCGTGGCAGTTGCGCAGCCCCTTCGGGCCCTCGACGCTCTGCGGCTCGTACTTGATCTGCCCGCAGTCCGGGACCCGGTTCTGCGCGCAGAGCGCCTGCCGGCTCGGTGGCGACGACACGTAGCCGTGGGCCTGGGCGGGGGCCGCGACGGCGAGCGAGGAGAGGACGGCGCCCGCCGCCACGACCGGGAGGGTGATCCTTCGACGCATGTGGCACCTCCGCGGGGTGGTGAAGATGCCACCAACATAAATTAAACTTTGTTAACTGTAAAGACTCTCATCGATAAATGCCGGCACGTTTCCCGAGGTCTCAGATCACCAACGTGCACCCCTGCTCGTCCACCCGGTCGGCGCTGTCGTCGTCGAGCCAGACCCCTCCGGTGGCCAGGTAGCGGAACCGGTACTCCCCCGGGCGCAGCCGCACCGTCACCGTCCGGGTGCCGTCGCGACGCGGGACCAGTTCGTGCCGGCCGGGCTCCCAACCGTTGAAGCAGCCGACCACGCTCACCGCACCGGGCGGCGTGTCCCGGGGCAGGCAGAAGGTCACCCGGGTCTGGTTGCCGAAGAGCCTGCTGCGCTTGATCACGGGATACCTCCAGGGGCTCAGAGCGGTCTACCAGGCTCAACGGGTGACACGCCGGAGCCGACACGCCGCCGGAGCCCGCGCGGATCGCGGCATTTCTCCCGCCCGCGCGGCCACCCTGCCGCACCCTGGAGGCAAATGTCCTGTTCCGGGGGGTACTGATGGCGACCTGTGAGGTCTGCGGCAACGACTACTGGATGGCCTTCGAGGTCCGGACGGTCAGCGGCGACACCCACACCTTCGACAGCTTCGAGTGCGCGATCCACCGGCTGGCGCCGATCTGCGAGCACTGCCAGATCAAGATCGTGGGGCACGGGGTGGAGGTCAACGGGCGCTTCTTCTGCAGCGGGCACTGCGCCCGGGCCGTCGAGGGCGCCCAGGGCGCCGAGATCCGCGACGCGGTCGGTGTACGCCCCTCCTGACGCGCGCCCACGGTACGGTCTTCCGATGCGGCCTTTCCTGGGCGTCCTGCCTCCCCCGCGCTCCTGACCGGAGCGCGCCGCCCCACGCCGACCGGTTGACCCGGATCGGCCACATCGCTGTGCGCTCCGCCGACGTCCCCCGTCAGCGGCTCACCCTTTCGGAGCGCACACATGCCCGCTTCCCGCACCGCGCCGGCCTCCCGACCGGCGCCGGTCACGCCTGTCCCGCCCGTCCGCACCGGCCTGATCCAGATCACCGTCGCCGGGGTGCTGTGGGGCACCACCGGAATCGTCGTGCACGTCGTCCACGAGACCACCGGCCTGAACCCGGTCAGCATCGGCTTCCACCGCCTGGCGATCGCGGCGCTCGTCCTGTCGGCGTTCGCCGCCCCACGGTTGCGGCCGACGCTGGCCGCCCTGCGCGCCGCGCCGCTGCCGCTGCTGGCGACCGGGGTCGGGCTCGGCATCTACCAGGCGCTGTACTTCGCGGCCGTCGCGCTCGCCGGAGTCGGCGTGGCCACCCTGGTCAGCCTCGGCCTGGCCCCGGTGCTCGTCGTGGCCTGGGAGTCGGTCCGGGCCCGCCGGCTGCCCGGCCCGTTCCGGCTGGCCACACTCGCGGCCGCGGTCGCCGGACTCGCGCTGGTCACCGGGGCCTCGGCCGAGCCCACCTCGGCGGCGCCCCGACCGCTGCTGGGGCTGCTCGCGGCAGCCGGGTCCGGCCTCGGGTACGCCGCGACGACCCTCGTGAGCCGGCACGTCTCCCAAACGACCCCACCGATGACGCTCACCACCATCTCGACCGTGATCGGTGCGCTGGCCCTCGCCCCGGTCGCCCTGTCCGCGGGGCTGACCGTGCCGGCAGGCCCCGACGTCGTGGCGCTGCTGCTCCACCTCGGGTTGGTCACCACCGCGCTGGCGTACGTGCTGTTCAACGCCGGGCTGCGGACCGTCGAGGGCAGCGTCGCCGCGGTGCTCACCCTCGTGGAACCGCTGACCGCCGCAGCGCTCGCCGTCGTGCTCCTCGGCGAGCCACTGCCGCTCCCCGTGCTCACCGGCGGGGTGCTGCTGCTCACTGCGGTGGCCGCCACGTACCTGGCTCCGCAAGCCGGTGGACCTACGATCGCAGGATGCCTCCGCAGACGATCGAGGTCCGCACCGCCGCGTTCCCGGACCTGACCACCCGCACGTTCCACGACCTGCTCAAACTGCGGATCGACGTGTTCGTGGTCGAGCAGAACTGCCCGTATCCGGAACTCGACGGCCGCGACGTCGAGCCGGGCACGCGGCATCTCTGGCTCGCCGACGGCGGCGCTCCGCTCGCGTACCTGCGGATCCTCGCCGACCCGGGCGGCGTGGCCCGGATCGGTCGGGTGGTGGTGGCTCCGCACGCCCGCGGCGGCGGGTACGCCGGCCGGCTGATGACCGAAGCGCTGGCCCTGGTCGGTGACCGGCCCTGTGTGCTGGAGGCACAGTCGCACCTCGTCGGCTTCTACGCCCGGCACGGCTTCACCGTCAGCGGCCTGGAGTACGTCGAGGACGGCATCCCGCACACCCCGATGCGCCGCGATCCGGCCCTTTGACCAACGGCTGGCCGGCTGGCCGGGTGGGTGGCCGGGTGGCCGGGCACGCCGAGGTGCCCTCGGCATGAAACAGCTCGGGGACTTTGGAGCTGATGACGCGAACGGCTCAGGCGCGATGTCGTAGACGACTCAGCTCTAAAGGCTGACTGTCTCTGTACAGCCAGCTCACCCCCGTCGGCGAGGCAGTGGTGTGACACCGCACCCGGTCTCGGCGGCACCGCGACCCACCTGGCACCGGCGCCCGGCGCGCCAGCGCGGCGCGCCACCCGTGTGCTCAGACCAGGCAGTTGACGATCTCGGCGATCGACCGCCGGCGCCCGGTGTAGAAGGGGACCTCCTCGCGCACGTGCCGGCGGGCGGTCGAGGCCCGCAGGTCGCGCATCAGGTCCACGATCCGGTGCAGCTCGTCGGCCTCGAAGGCGAGCATCCACTCGTAGTCGCCGAGGGCGAACGAGGCGACAGTGTTGGCGCGCACGTCCGGGTAGCCGCGGGCCATCCGACCGTGCTCGGCGAGCATCTCCCGCCGCTCGGCGTCCGGCAGCAGGTACCACTCGTACGAGCGCACGAACGGGTAGACGCAGAGGTAGGCGCGGGCCTCCTCGCCGGCCAGGAACGCCGGGATGTGGCTCTTGTTGAACTCCGCCGGCCGGTGCAGGGCCATCTGCGACCAGACCGGCGTCATGGCCCGGCCGAGGGTGGTCCGGCGGAAGCGCAGGTAGGCGTCCTGGAGCGCGTCGCTGGAGGAGGAGTGCCACCAGATCAGCAGGTCCGCGTCGGCGCGCAGGCCGGAGACGTCGTACGTACCGCGAATCGTCACGTCCTTGCCGGCCAGCTCCTCGAAGAGCGCCTCGACCTCGGCGGTGACGTTGTCCCGCAGGGACGGTAGCGGGCTGCTGGCCCGGAACACCGACCACATGGTGTAACGGATGGTGTCGTTCAGCTCCCGCAGCCGGGCCGCGTTCGTCTGCTCGGTCATGTCCCCGATCCTCCCAGTGCAGTGATGATCTCCTCAGCCGCCGTCTCGCCGGAGCGGACGCAGACCGGGATGCCGACCCCGTCGTAGCCGGCCCCGGCCAGGGCCAGCGTGGGGTGGCCGGCGCGCAACGCGGTCCGCACCGCCGCCACCCGATCGGTGTGCCCCGGGGCGTACTGCGGCAGCGCCCCGCCCCAGCGCTGCACGTGCCCGTCGATCGCGGCGGGCAACGGCGTGCCGAGCACCGCGGAGAGCTCCCGGTGCACGGTCGCGGCCAGGTCCTCGTCCGGGCGCTGGAGCTGCGCCTCCTCGCCGTAGCGGCCCACCGAGGCGCGCACGAGCGCCAGCCCGTCCGGGCGGCGCAGGTGCCCCCACTTGGTGGTGAAGAAGGTGGACGCCTTGATCAGCAGTCCCTCGGTGCCGGGCACCAGGAAGCCGGAGAGCTCCGGCAGGCGCGGCTGCGGCAGGGCCAGGGTGACCAGCGCGACGCTGGCGTAGTCCAGCCGCCCGACGACGCCGGCCAGCTCGGGCGCCGCCCCGGCGAGCAGCCGCGCGGCCGGACGCGCCGGCACGGCGAGCACCACGGCGTCGACCTCGACGTGTTCCGGGTCGCGGGTCGGGCCGACGGTCAGCCGCCACCCGGCCGCCGTCGGCCGGAGTTCGCGGACGGTCGCGTCCCGGCGGATCGTCGCGCCGCTCTCGCGGGCCGCCGCCTCGATCAGGGTGCCGAGCCCACCGGCGAGCGTGCCGAAGACCGGCGCCCCCGGAACGCGAGGCGCGGCCGCCTGCGCGGCGCGTACCGCACCGGCCAGGGTGTGCTCGACCCGGGCCGTCCGGGCCAGCGCCGGCATCGTGGTGACCAGCGACAGGTCGTCGGCCCGGCCGGCGTACACCCCGCCGAGCATCGGGTCCACCAGCCGGTCGACCACCTCGTCGCCGTACCGCCGGCGGACCAGCGCGCCGACGGTGATGTCCTCCTCGGGGCCGAGCAACGGGCGGCCCTCGTCGCGGTCGGCCGCCGCGGCCGGCCTCGCCACCGCCGTCACCGTGGCCAGGTCCCCCGGTACGCCGACCAACGTGCCACCCGGGACCGGGCGCAGCCCGCCGTCGACGACGAGCGCGGCCTGCCCGACGCTCGGGTGGACGATCCGGTCGGCCAGCCCGAGCCGCCGGACCAGCGCCACCGCGGCGGACTCCCCGCCCGCCGGGTCACGCATCAGGAACGACTCGGCGCCGAACTCCACCGGCTGGCCGGCCACCTCGCCGGTACGCAGCTTGCCGCCGAGCCGGCCGGACTGCTCGTACACCGTGATCTCGGTGCCCTCGGGCGCGCGGTCGCGCAACCGGACGGCGGCGGCCAGTCCGGCGATCCCGCCACCGATCACCGCCACCCGCGCCGGACGCCGCATGCCGCTCAGCTCCGCTCGACCTGGCCGGCGGTGAGCTCGTGCACCAGGGCGGCCACCCGCGTCAGCACGTCGGGGTCGGTCTCCGGCGGCACGCCGTGGCCGAGGTTGAACACGTGCCCCGGGGCGGTCCGGCCCTGCGCCAGCACCCGCCGCACCTCGGCCTCGACCACCGGCCACGGGGCGAACAGCACGGCCGGGTCGAGGTTGCCCTGTACGGCGCGCTCCGGCCCGATCCGGACGGTCGCCACGTCCAGCGGCGTACGCCAGTCGACGCCCACCACGTCCGCGCCGGCCTCGCCCATCGCGGCGAGCAGCTCCCCGGTGCCCACCCCGAAGTGGATCCGCGGCACTCCCGCGTCGGCGAGCCCGGCGAGCACGGTGGCCGAGTGCGGCAGCACGTACCGGCGGTAGTCCGCCTCGGAGAGCGCGCCCGCCCAGGAGTCGAAGAGCTGCACCGCGGAGACCCCGGCCGCCACCTGGACCCGCAGGAACGCCAGCGTGACCTCGGCCAGCCGGCCGCAGAGCGCGTGCCACAGCTGCGGGTCGCCGTACATCAGCGCCTTGGTCTTCGCGTGCGTCCGCGACGGCCCGCCCTCGATCAGATAGCTGGCCAGGGTGAACGGCGCACCCGCGAAGCCGATCAGCGGGGTGTCGCCCAGCTCGGCGACGAGCATCCGGACCGCCTCGTCGACGTACGGGACGTCGTCGCGGGTGATCGGGCGGATCCGCTCCACGTCCGCGAGGGCGCGTACCGGCTCGGCCACCACCGGCCCGGTGCCGGGCACGATGTCCAGGTCGACCCCGGCCGCGGCGACCGGCACCACGATGTCGCTGTACAGGATCGCGGCGTCCACGCCGTGCCGGCGTACCGGCTGGAGGGTGATCTCGGTGACCAGCTCGGGGCGGCGGCAGGACTCCAGCATCCCCACGTTCGCGCGGATCTCCCGGTACTCCGGCAGGGAGCGGCCGGCCTGGCGCATGAACCAGACGGGGGTGTGCGGGCCGGCCTGGCGGCGGCACGCCCGGATGAAGGGCGAGTCGCCCGGTCCGGCAGGGGCGGGGTCTCCGTCTCGGGCCGCGGTGCCCGTGCTCTCCGTGCTCATCGCGGTCATCGTGCCACGCGCCACGACGCCGCTGTCGGGCCCGCCCCCACTTTGTGAC
>NZ_SMKG01000282.1 GCF_004348525.1 Micromonospora sp. 15K316
GCGCTGATGGTGGCGATCGGTCGGGCGGGCTCGGCCGGCATCCGCGAGCTGACCACCCGGCCGGAGACGGTCGGCCCGGTGACCGTGCTCTCGACCACGGAGCCCCACTCGCCGCACTCCGGGCACCGCCCCACCCACTTGGGCGGCTGGTGGCCGCACGCGTCGCACTCGTAGGCCGGACGGGGCTCACGAGCGGAGGCGCGGCCGCGCGTGCCCGTCGCCGCGCCGCGGGCGGAGGTGGATCGGGAGGTCGTCACACCAGGACGCTAGCCCGGCCGTACGACCGAATGGCGCAGACCCCGCCGTACGACGAAGCACCCCGACGTGGCGCTCGCCACGTCGGGGTGCTTCCGAGAACTCGTGTGGGCTGGTCAGCCGCCGTGGCCGCCGCCCTCGGCGCCGCCTTCCTCGCCGCCTTCGCCACCCTCGCGGTGCACGATCGGCGACGGCGGGGCGGCCGGGGTCAGCGGCACCGCGATCGGGGCCGGTCCCGTGATGGTCCTGCCGTTGCCGAAGTCGAACGTGACGAAGACGTTCTGACCGGAGTGCAGCGACTCGTTGAGGCCGAGCAGCTGGAGCATGCGGTCGGACTGCTGGTTCAGCTGGATGTAGCTCAGCGGCGCGATCTCGAAGCGCGCGGGCTCGCCGGCCGGGGCCGACGGCGACGGGCTGGCGGAGTCCGACGGGCTCGCCGAGCCCGACGGGCTGCCGGAGTCCGACGGGGAGGCCGAGCCGCTCGGCGAAGCCGACTCCGACGGCGACCCGGACGGGGTCGGGCTGGCCGACGCGCCGGTCCCGGTGAGCACGACCTCGCGGGCGTCCTGGCTGGTGACGGTGACGGTGACCGGCTCCTTGGAGTCGTTGTAGATCACCGCGTTGAGCAGCGCGTCCTCGCCGGCCCGGTAGCCCTCGACGCCGGGGAAGTCGACCAGCAGGCCGCGTACCGCGAGCAGGCCGTCCTCGGTCTCGATGTTGACGCCCTGGACCGACGGCACCTTGTTGGCGGTCTCCGATATCTGGCCGGCGCCGCACCCGGACAGCAGCAGGCTCGTCGCCGCCGCCACCCCGGACAGCAGCAGGGCCGCCCGCCGGGAACCCCTGATCGAGCGCGTCACGTCGGTCCTCCTCGTCACGATCCCACCCGGTGCGTACGCCGGGCACGGTGGCCATGCCCGCGCAGACCGCGCTCCAGGGTAATTGGGGCTGATCGAGGGCCGCACTCCGACCCGGGGATGCCACCTCCCGGAGTGATGTTCAGACCACCCGGCCGCTCGTGACCAGCAGCACCACGTCGATCAGCGCCACCAGCATCACCGCCCGGAAGGCTGCCACCGGGCGCCGCCCCGAGCGGGCCGCGCCCCGCCCGCCGTACCAGCTGAGCGGCGGAACCACGACGGCGGTGAACACCGCGGCGAGCCCGACCCCGGACGGCGGCCCGGGCGGGCCGAGGACCAGGGTGCCGGTCGCGGCGAGCAGCAGCAGCGCGGCCGCCACCCGGCTGCCCGCCGCGCCGATCCGGTGGGGCAGGCCGCGCACCCCGGTGCGGGCGTCGTCGGCCAGGTCGGGCAGGACGTTGGCGAAGTGCGCGCCGGCGCCGAGGCACGCGGCCGCGGCCACCAGCCAGACCGGCGGCGCCGGCGCCCCGGGCAGCGCCAGCACCACGAAGGCGGGCAGGGTGCCGAAGGAGAACGCATAGGGCAGCACCGACGCCGGGCCGGACTTGAGCGGCCAGTCGTAGAGCAGGGCCGAGACGAGCCCGGCGGTCATCCAGGCGGCGGCGACGGGGTTCGTCGTCAGCGCCAGCAGCGGGGTGGCGAGCGCGGCCAGCACCGCGCCCAGGGCCACGGTGCGCCGACCGACCGCGCCGGCGGGGATTGGCTTGTCGGTACGCCCCACCGCGGTGTCCCGGTCGGCGTCGAGCGCGTCGTTGGTCCAGCCCACGGCGAGCTGGCTGGCCAGCACGGTGAGGACGACGGCGGCGACCCCGGCGGGTCGGTGTCCCACCCCGACGGCCAGCAGACCGGCCACCAGGGTCACCGCCGCGGCCGGTTCCGGATGGCTCGCCCTGACCAGCCCTAACACCGAAGTTGACATAAGGGAAGTCTGGTTGTTACCCGGGAGTCGTGCCACGCTCGATTCCATGCGAGACGCGGCTGCGGCGCCCACCCGGTCCCGGGTGCTGCCACGCAACGACCCGCGTCAGTACGACGACCTGGTCGACGAGTGGTGGCAGCCCGACGGCGTCTTCGCGATGCTGCACTGGCTCGCCGAGGCCCGGGCGGCCCTGGTGCCACCGGCCGACCGCCCCGGCGCGTTGCTGGTGGACCTCGGCTGTGGAGCCGGGTTGCTCGCACCGCACCTCGCCGGCAAGGGCTACCGGCACGTGGGCGTCGACCTGACCCGTTCGGCGTTGGCCCAGGCCGCCGCGCACGGCGTCACCCCGGTCAACGGCGACGCGACGGCGGCGCCGCTCGCCGACGGCTGCGCCGACGTGGTGGCCGCCGGCGAGGTGCTCGAGCACGTGCCGGACTGGCGTCGCGCGGTGGCCGAGGCGTGCCGGTTGCTCCGGCCCGGCGGGCTGCTCGTGCTCGACACGCTGAACGACAACTTCCTGAGCCGGCTGGTGGCCGTCCACATCGGCGAGCGGCTGCCGACCGTGCCGCGCGGCATCCACGACCCACGGTTGTTCGTGGATTCCCGCGCGTTGGTCGCCGAGTGCGCCCGGCACGGTGTCACGCTGCAGCTGCGCGGTGTCCGGCCGGAGGCGCGCGGGCTGCTCGGCTGGCTACTGCGTCGGGCGCGGGGCGCCGAGGGGGCCGCGCCGGGTGGCCGGGCTCCGCGGATCGTCCCGACGCGCTCGACCGCGGTGCTGTACCAGGGCTGGGGGGTCCGGAAAGGATAGTTCCGACCCCGGCGGGGGTAAGGACGCCGAAGAGGGGGCGTAGATGACGGTGCACGCGTTGGAGGCGGTCCGCAGGTTGGCGCCGCGACTCGCCGCCCGGGCGGCCGAGCACGACCGGGAGGGCACCTTCCCGGTCGAGGACTTCGAGGATCTACGCGAGGCGGGTCTCTTCGGCCTGATGGTGCCCCGCGAGCTGGGCGGCTCCGGCGCGACGTTCGCCGAGTACGCGGCCGTCGCCACCGAGCTCGCCAGGGGCAACGGCGCCACCGCGCTGGTGTTCAACATGCACGCCTCGGTGACCGGCGCGCTCGGCGCGGTCACCGAGGAGCTGGCCGAGGCGCTCGGCGTCCCGGACGACGCGCTCGCCGCCCGGGACCGACTGCTCCGGGCGGCCGCCGAGGGCTCCTGGTACGCGGTGGCGATGAGCGAGCGGGGCGCGGGCGCGCGCCTCTCCCAGCTCAGCACCGTCTACGAGCCGGTCGAGGGCGGCTGGCACCTCAAGGGCAGCAAGACGTTCTGCTCGGGCGCCGGGCACGCCGACGGCTACCTGGTCGCCGCGCGTAGCGCCGCCGACCCGTCGGTGGTCTCGCAGTTCCTGGTGCCCGCCGGGGACGGACTCACCGTAGAGCCGACCTGGGATTCGCTCGGCATGCGCGCCACCGCCTCGCACGACCTGCACCTGGAGGTGACGGTCCCGGCCGACCGCCTGCTCGGCGGGGTCGAGGGGCTGGCGTTGATGGTCGCCCAGCTCATGCCGCACTGGCTGGTGGCCAGCTACGCGGCGGTCTACGTCGGCGTGGCGCGGGCGGCTATCGAGTCGGCGGCCGAACACCTGAACGCCCGCAACCTCGCCGGGCTGCCGGCGGTGCGGGCGCGGCTCGGTCGTGCCGACGCGGCGGTGGCGGCGGCCGAGCTGGCGGTGGGCGAGGCGGCCCGCCGGGTGGACGAGGCGCCGGGCGACGCCGAGACGAACCGCTGGGTATGGCGGGCGAAGCTGCTCGCCGGCACGACCGCCGCCGAGGTGGCCGCGTCGATGCTGGAGGCGGCCGGTACCTCGGCCACCCGGCGGGGCCACCCGTTGGAGCGGCTCTACCGGGACGCCCGTTGCGGATCGCTGCATCCGGCCACCTCGGACGTCTGCGCCGACTGGCTCGGCATCGCCGCGTTGGGGGGTGACCCGGACCGCGACGGCTCGGCCCCTCGTTGGTGAGCGTGGAGCCGTCCAGAGCCGTCCCGGGTGCGGGGACGGCTCGCGGGAGGGCGGCGTCGGACGAGAGGTGGGGATCGTGTCGGTACCAGTGATCGCGGGCCTCGGGACGGCGCAGCCGCCGTCGGCCCGGCAGGACGAGTTGTGGGAGGGTTTCTTCTCCCGGCATTTCACCGGCGCCACCCGGTCGTTGGCCGCGCGCATCTTCGCCAACTCCGGGGTCACCACCCGGCAGGCCGCCGTCAATCCGCTGCTGGAGGACGTCTCCGACTGGCCGACCGAGCGGCGGATGCGCCGTTACCTGGTGGAGGCGTTGCCGCTGGGTAAGGAGGCGGTCGGCCGGGCGTTGACCGCCGCCGGCCTGGACGCCGGTGACATCGGGCTCTTCGTGGTCTGCTCGTGCACCGGGTACGCCACTCCCGGGCTGGACATCCTGCTCGCCCGGGACCTCGGCATGGCGGCGGACACCCAGCGGATGTTCGTCGGGCACATGGGCTGCTACGCGGCGTTGCCGGGGCTGGGCGCGGCGAGCGACTTCGTCACCGCGCGGGGCCGCCCCGCGTTGCTGCTCTGCGCCGAGCTGACCAGCCTGCACATCCAGCCGTCGACGGCCCGGGTGGACACGCAGCAGATCGTCTCGCACGCGCTCTTCTCGGACGCGGCGGTCGCCGCCGTGGTGCTGCCCGGCGGCCCCGGGTACGCGCTGCGCGAGGTCACCTCGGTCACCGACACCTCCACCGCCGACCACATGACCTGGGACGTCACCGACGCCGGGTTCCGGATGGGGCTGTCGCCGAAGGTGCCCCAGGTGCTCTCCCGGCACGTGCGGGGCCTGGTCGACGACTTGCTGGCCCGGCACGGCACCACGATCGACGAGCTGGACGGCTGGGCGGTGCACCCGGGGGGTCCCCGCATCCTCAACGTGGTGGAGCGCGAGCTGGGGTTGCCGGCGCAGGCGCTGGCGGCGTCCCGCGCGACGCTGGACGAGCACGGCAACTGCTCGTCGCCGACGGTGCTGCTCATCCTGGACCGGCTGCGGCGTGCGCCGGTCCCGCCGGAGCGGATCCTCATGCTCGCCTTCGGTCCGGGCCTCACGCTCTACGCCGTACTGCTCGATCGACAGGGCTGAGCGCCCGGCATACCCTCGACAGGTGGACGTCGAGGCGCAGGACCGGCTGCGGGGGCGGGTGTTGGTCGGTGCCACCGTGCTCGCCCTGATCGTCGGCGGCTGGTGGTGGCGGGCCGCCGCGCCGGAGGACGAGAGGGCGCTCGGTCTGGTCGCGTCGGTACCCGGGCTGGCCGCCCGGGCGCCGGGTGCGACCCCTCCGATAGCCGGCCTGACCGCCGCGGCCCCGACGGATATGCGGCTCGGCCCCTCGAACCTCGGCCCGGGCGCCGTCTTCGAGGTGGATCCGGCCACCGGGGCGGCTGTCCGCGCCGAACCCGGCAGCAGGCAGGTTTTCCGGGTGGAGCCGGATGGTTCGGTCTTCCGCGTCGATCCGGAGACCGGCGAGACGCACCCGGTCGACCGGGGCTGGCTCAGTGACCAGGTTCAACCGGGCCGCGGCCGGACCGACCTGCCCGGGAGCGGCGAGGTCAGCGGCGGGTTGTCGCGGTACCCGAACACGCTCTGGCGTGAGCAGAGCCTCATTGCGCCGGAGCGGAGCGTGATCCGGCAGGTGAACAGCGCGCCGGACGCCCGGTACATGTTCGAGTACAGCTGCACCGGGCCGGGGGGATTGATCGTCATGATCGCGGGTGGCCGGAGTGTTGACGAGCTCATGCCGATCTGTGACGGCCGACTCCGACGGCACGTGCTGGTCGGGGCCGGTGGGCCGTTGCGGGTCTCCCTGGCTCCCCTCGATGCCGAGGCGGTCCGGGTGCGGGTGCAGCTCGCTGCGATCGAGTGACCACTGGTGACGCCGGCTGACCCACTCCGGTCGGTCAGGGTGGCGCTGACCGGTCCAGGGTGAACCCGCCTGCTGCCGGTCTGCGCCGTCGAGTCCGTCGCCGGCCTGCTTCGGTCGAGAGCGGCGTGCGGGTCGGCGACCCGCGAAGTTCAGGCGGCGAGCCGGGTCAGGTCGGCGCGGTACGTCTCGACCGGGCCGAGCTGGGGCAGCACCCGGACGACGGTGCCGGAGCGGTCGACGAGCACGGCCACCGCGGCGTCCGGGCGGGGCGACAGGTGCAGGAACGCGCGCAGACCACCGGCGGGGTCGGCGAGCGTACGCATGCCCGTCCGGCCGGCGGCGGGGGCGGTGGGTCCCGCGCGGCCACCTGTGACGGTCACCAGGTTCACCTGGGGC
>NZ_SMKG01000283.1 GCF_004348525.1 Micromonospora sp. 15K316
GCCCGGCATGGACCTACCCCGATCCGCGCCGCCCACGCCCGACCGCTCCGTCGCAGCCCGGGCCCCTGCCCCGGCAGCCGGGTAGCCTTGCCGCACGATGACGTACTCCTGGCTACACGCGCCCGCCGCACAGGTCGCCACGACCGCTCGGACCCTCCTCGGCTGGACCGTCTCGGCCAACGGCGTCAAGATCCGGCTCACCGAGGTCGAGGCGTACGCCGGCACCGGGGAGGACCCGGCGTCGCACGCCCACCGGGGGCCGACCCCCCGCACCGAGGTGATGTTCGGCCCGGCCGGGAAGGTCTACGTCTACTTCGTGTTCGGCATGCACTGGTGCATGAACATCGTCTGCGGGCGCGAGGGTGAGGCCGCCGCCGTGCTGCTGCGCGCCGGCGCCGTGACCGAGGGCGTGGAGATCGCCCGGCAGCGCCGCACCCACGCCCCGGATCGGGAACTCGCGCGCGGCCCGGCGCGGCTGGTCACGGCCCTCGGACTCGGCCGCGACGCCAACGGCACATCCGCGCTGGACGGCTCCGGGCCGGTGCTGCTCACCCCGCCGCCGGTGCCCGTGGACCCGGCCCTGATCGCCGCCGGACCGCGCGTCGGAGTCGCCGCGGCACACGACACGCCGTGGCGGTTCTGGCTGGTGGACGAGGAGAGCGTGAGCCCGTACCGCCGCCACGTCCCGCGTCGCCGGCGCCCCTCGGCCCAGCCGGCCTGACGGTGGTGGCCGCGGTCCGCGGCCACCACCCGCCGGTCAGCGCACCGGCTCCGGCCGGCCGGCCGGGTCGCGCGGAGCGCGGCCGGCGCCCTGCCGGGGAGCCGCGCCCGCCGGTGTCGCGGGGAGCAGCTCCGCCGCCGTCCGCCCCGGGCGCTGCGCCTCCACCTCCGGCGACGCCTCGAACGGCGCCCGGAACGGGAGGTACGCCGAGCGGAAGCCAGCACCTCACCACGCACCGGACGCCGACTACCGGGCACCGCGGCGAGCAGCGCCAGGCTCAGCACCACCGCGGCGGCGACCGCCACGGTGCGGACCGGCCACCGCGACGCAGTCCTCCGAACGGCGTGCCGCCGACCGGCCGGACGCGAAGGAGGAGATTCAACGAACTGTTGACAACAAGTCTTTAAAGGGGTCCAATGGACGGCATGGCCACGTTGAACAACGATCCGTTCACCGCCCCGGACGCTGCCCAGGCTCGCGCCCACCGCAACTACGCGGCGTTGCTGCGCATCGCGGAGCGGCACGCGGGCACCGACGCCCGCCGCCGGCGCTACGCCCACCCCGACGTCCCCGACGCCTACGAGGCGGCGACCCTGATGATGGCGCTCGCCGGCGGGGCCGAACTGGAACCGGGAGAGGAGCCGGTCGACCAGGCCGACCTGATGGCGGCGCTGACCCTGATCCCGCACGTCCGCGCCGAGGTGGACGTGCTGGAGACCGGCCTGTTGCAGGCGGCTCGCGGCCGGGGGATGACCTGGCAGGCGATCGCCTTCGGGCTCGGCCTTGGCAGCGCGCAGGCCGCCCAGCAACGCTACGAGCGGCTCACCGCACGCACCGCGGAGTAGACACCCGGTACGCCCGGACCGTCGCCGGGCACCCAGCTACCAGCAACGGTGGGATCAGCGCAGCGGAAGGGGAGACGCGATGCGACGCGAGGAGATGCTGGCGTACTGCCTGGCGAAGCCGGGCAGCTGGCTGGACCAGCCGTGGGAGGGCGACGAGGTGGTCAAGGTGGGCAGCCGGATCTTCGCCTTCCTCGGCTCCCCCGACACCCACCCCACGGTGGGTGTGAAGTGCGGCCCCGACCGGGAGATGGCCGACGAGTGGCTGCACCGCCACCCCGCGGACGCGCAGGTGATGCCCTACATCGGACGGTCCGGTTGGAACACCCTCCGGCTCGACGGCGGGATCGACGACGAGGAGCTGTTCGAGGCGGTCGACGCGTCGTACGACGCGGTCGTGGCGAAGCTGCCGAAGCGGGAGCGGCCGACGGCCTGACCGGCCACCACGCCGAGCGGCGTCAGGGGAGCCGCCGACCCGGCGCGCGCCAGGCCCGGGGCTCCCCTGAGCTCGCACGTATCGGGGTGGCCGAACTCAGCGGGGTACGACCCGCTCGGCGGCCCACTCCCGCCAGCCGGTCAGCTTGTCCGCGGCGGTGGCCAGCTGGTCGGCCACCGGTCCCGGGCCGGTCGAGCCGGGCGTGGTCCGGGCCGCGAGCGCCGAGCGGACGGAGAGCACGTCCCGCACCGACGGGTCCAGGTGCTCGCTCACCGTGGCCAGGTCGGTGTCGGAGACCTCGTCGAGAGCGCACTCCCGAGCCACGCAGAGCGCGACCAGCCGTCCGGTGATCTCGTGCGCGTCGCGGAACGGCACACCCTTACGGACGAGCCAGTCGGCGACCTCGGTGGCGAGCGAGTAGCCCACCGGGGCGGCCGCGACCAGCCGATCCACCCGCACGGTCATCGTGGAGATCATCCCCGCGAGGGCCGGCAGCAGCAGCTCCAGGGTGTCGACCGCGTCGAAGGCCGGCTCCTTGTCCTCCTGCATGTCCCGGTCGTAGGTCATCGGCAGACCCTTGAGCATGGTGAGCACGCTCATCAGCCCACCGACCAGCCGGCCGGACTTGCCGCGGGCCAGCTCGGCGATGTCCGCGTTCTTCTTCTGCGGCATGATCGACGAACCGGTGGCGAAGGCGTCGTCCAGCTCGACCCAGCCGAACTCCTGCGACGTCCAGAGCACCACCTCCTCGCCGAGGCGGGACAGGTGCACCCCGGTCATCGCGGTGACGAAGAGGAACTCGGCGACGAAGTCCCGGTCGGCGACCGCGTCCATCGAGTTCGCGAACGACGTCCGGAAACCGAGTTCCTTGGAGACCGCCACCGGGTCCAGCGGCAGGCCGGAGCCGGCCAGCGCGCCCGCCCCGAGCGGGCTGACCGCGGCCCGCTCGTCCCAGTCGCGCAGCCGCTCCAGGTCACGCAGCAGCGGCTGGACGTGGGCGAGCAGCCAGTGCCCGAAGGTGACCGGCTGCGCGTGCTGCAGGTGGGTCATGCCGGGGGCGGCGGTCGACACGTGCCGCTCGGCCTGCTCGACCAGCGCCTCGGCCAGCTCCACCAGCCGGGCGGCCACCCCGCGAGCGTGGTCACGCAGGTAGAGCCGCAGGTCGGTGGCGACCTGGTCGTTGCGGGACCGGCCGGCGCGCAACTTGCCGCCGAGGCTGCCGAGCCGCTCCAGCAGGCCCCGCTCCAGCGCGGTGTGCACGTCCTCGTCGTCCACCGTGGGGCGGAACTGCCCGGAGGCGCAGGCCGCCTCCAGGTCGTCCAGCGCCGCCAGGATCCGACCCAGCTCCTCGGGGTCGAGCAGGCCGGCGCCGGCCAGCACCCGGGCGTGCGCCCGCGAACCGGCGAGGTCGTACGGGGCCAGTCGCCAGTCGAACTGCACGCTCACCGACAGCCGGGCCAGGGCCTCCGCGGGGCCGCCCGCGAACCGGCCGCCCCAGAGGCTGGTGCGGTTCGTGGCGGCACTGTTCTCGGTCAGGCTCTTGTCGTCCACCGGACCCATTGTGGCAGTGCTCACCTGTCGCCGAGCCGGGCGTCCCGGGCGGCCGCCATCCGACTGGGCAGACCCCACAGCTGGACGAAGCCCTTGGCGAGGGACTGGTCGAAGGTGTCACCGGTGTCGTAGGTGGCCATGCCGAAGTCGTAGAGGCTCGCCTCGGAGCGCCGGCCGGTGACCGTGGCCCGTCCGGCGTGCAGGGTCAGCCGCACCTCGCCGGAGACGTGCTGCTGGGCGTCGTCGATGAACGCGTCCAGCGACCGCTTCAGCGGCGAGAACCAGAGGCCGTCGTAGACGAGCTCGCCCCAGCGCTGGTCGACGCCGCGCTTGAACCGGGCCAGGTCCCGCTCGACGGTGACCGCCTCCAGCTCCTGGTGGGCCGTGATCAGGGCGATCGCACCCGGCGCCTCGTACACCTCGCGGCTCTTGATGCCCACGAGGCGGTCCTCCACCATGTCGAGCCGGCCGACCCCCTGGGCGCCCGCGCGCCGGTTCAGCTCCAGGATCGCCTGGTACGGGGTGACGGTCTCACCGTCGACGGCGACCGGCACGCCGCCGTCGAAGGTGATGACGACCTCGTCGGCGTCCCGGGGCTCGCTCGGGTCGGCGGTGTAGGAGTACAGGTCCTCGATCGGCCCGTTCCAGATGTCCTCCAGGAAGCCGGTCTCCACCGCCCGGCCGAAGAGGTTCTGGTCGATGGAGTACGGCGACTTGGCCGACACGTCGATCGGCAGGCCCTTCTCCTCCGCGAACGCGATCGCCTTGTCCCGGGTCCAGGCGAAGTCCCGGGCCGGAGCGATGATCCTCAGGTCGGGCGCGAGCGCGCCCAGGCCGACCTCGAAGCGGACCTGGTCGTTGCCCTTCCCGGTGCAGCCGTGCGACACGATCGTGCCGCCGTGCTTGCGCGCCGCGACCACCAGGTGCTTGACGATCAGCGGCCGGGACAACGCCGAGACCAGCGGGTAGCGGTCCATGTAGAGGGCGTTGGCGCGGATCGCCGGCAGGCAGTACTCGGCGGCGAACTCGTCGCGCGCGTCGACCACCTCGGACTCCACGGCGCCGCAGTCGAGGGCGCGTTGCCGGATGACGTTCATGTCCTCGCCACCCTGACCGACGTCGACCGCGACCGCGATCACCTCGGCGCCGGTCTGCTCGGCCAGGTACGGAATGGCGACGGAGGTGTCCAACCCTCCGGAGTAGGCAAGGACGACCCGCTCGGTCATGGTGTGTTGCTCCCTTCAACGTTCTCTTCCCGGCGGGCCCAGCCGGCGAGCTTCTCGCCGAGCGCGGCCCCGCCGTCGGCCTCGCGGGCCACGACGAGGATGGTGTCGTCGCCGGCGATCGTGCCGACGACCTCGGGCAGGCCCGCTCGGTCCAACGCGCTGGCCAGGTAGTGCGCTGCGCCCGGCGGGGTACGCAGCACGGCGATGTTGCCGCTGGAGTCGACCCCGTTGAGCAGCTCGTGCAGCAGCCGCACCAGGCGGGCCGGGGCCGCCTCGGCGTCGCGCAGCGGCCGATGGCCGTCCTCGGGGATCACGTAGACGCCACGCCCGTCGCCGCCGCGCACGGTCGCCGCGCCGAGCTCCTTGAGGTCCCGGGAGAGGGTGGCCTGGGTGACCTGGATGCCGTCACCGGCGAGCAGGTCGGCCAGCTCGGTCTGCGAGTGGATCGCCTTGTCCCGGATCAGCTCGACGATGCGAGCGTGCCGGGCGGCGCGGGTCAGCGGGGCGGTCATCTGTTCTCCCTGGTCGCGGTGGCGTCGGGCGCCGCCGCCTCCGGGGCCAGGGTGTCGGCCTGGATGAGGAACATGAGCAGCGCCTTCTGGGCGTGCAGCCGATTCTCCGCCTGGTCGAAGACCGCGCTCTGCGGGCCGTCGAGCACCTCGTCGGTGATCTCCTCGCCCCGGTGGGCGGGCAGGCAGTGCAGCACGATGGCACCCGGCGCGGCCTGGGCGAGCAGCTCGGCGTTCACCTGGTACGGCAGGAACGGCGTGTTCCGGTCCAGCCCGTCGCCCTCCTGCCCCATCGAGGTCCAGGTGTCGGTGGCGACGACGTCGGCCCCCTTGACCGCCTCGGCCGGGTCGGTGAGCACACTCACCGACCCGCCGGTGCCGGTCGCGATCTCGGCGGCCCGGGCCACCAGCGCCGGGTCGGGGGTGAAGCCGGCCGGCCCGGCCACCCGTACGTGCAGGCCGGCGGTCGCCCCGGCGAGCAGGTACGAGTTGGCCATGTTGTTGGCCGCGTCGCCGAGGTACGTGAGGGTCCGGCCGGCGGTGCCGCCGAACCGTTCCCGGACGGTGAGCAGGTCGGCCAGGAGCTGGCAGGGGTGGAAGCCGTCGGTGAGCGCGTTGACCACCGGCACGCTCGCCCCGGTGGCGACCTCCGCGATGCGCTCGTCGCCGTAGGTGCGCAGCACGATCGCGGCGACGTAGCGGGAGAGCACCCGCGCGGCGTCGGCGAGGGTCTCGCCCCGGCCGAAGTGGGTGCTCTGCGTGTCCACGATGAGCGGGTGCCCGCCCAGCTCGGCGATACCCACGTCGAAGGAGGTCCGGGTGCGCAGGCTCTGCTTGTCGAAGAGCACCGCCACCGAACGGGGACCGGTCAGCGGCTGGTACCCGAACCGGTCGGCCTTCATCCGGGCGGCGAGCCGCAGCACCATCTCCTGCTCGGCGGGGCTCAGGTCGTCGTCGCGCAGGAAGTGCCGGGTCATCGGGTCGTCTCCGGGGCGGTCGGGGTCGGGGTGAGAGCTGAGGCCGGGGAGGTCTTGGAAGATTGCGGCCCGTCCAGGGGCACCACGTCTCCAAGATCCGCCGCGGCCGCGGCGGGCGCGGGCGTGGCGGCGGGCGCGGTGGCGTCCAGGGC
>NZ_SMKG01000284.1 GCF_004348525.1 Micromonospora sp. 15K316
GCCGAAACCCCCGCCCCCTCCGTCACCCGCCTGAACGCGACGATCGACGCTGTCCTCGCCGACCCTCGGCTGGCCGGAGCGCAGACATCGGTCGTCGTGGCGGACGCGGCGACCGGCCAGACCCTCTACGACCGCAACGGCGACCGCCGGCTGGTGCCCGCCTCCAACACCAAGCTGCTCACCTCCACGGCGGCGCTCGCGCTGCTCGGGCCCGAGCACCGGTTCCGCACCGAGGTACGCACCACCGGCAAGCGCCGGGGCACGGCGGTCACCGGCGACCTCTACCTGCGCGGCGGCGGCGACCCGACCCTCCTCGCCGCCGACTACGACGCGCTCGCGGCGCAGGTCGCGGCGTCGGGCGTACGCGTGGTGACCGGGGACCTGGTCGCCGACGACACCCGCTACGACCGCACCCGGCTCGGGCCGGACTGGACCTGGGACGACGAGCCCTGGTATTACGCCGCACAGGTCTCCGCCCTGACCGTCGCGCCGGACACCGACTACGACGCGGGCACCGTGATCGTCCACGCCGCGCCCGGCTCGCGGGCCGGCGCTCCGGCGGTGCTCACCACCACCCCGCCGACGAGCTACCTCCGCTTCGACAACCGGGCCAGGACAGTGGCCGACGGCGAGACGTCGATCTCGTTCGAGCGCGAGCACGGCAGCAACACGATCGTGGTCACCGGCCAGATCGCGGCGGGCGACGCGCCGGCCAGCGACTGGGTGACGGTCTGGGAGCCGACCGGCTACGCGGCCGATGTGTTCCGGGCGGCACTGCGGCGGCACGGCGTACGGGTGCTCGGTGCGACGGCGACCGGCCGGCCCACGCCGACCGGGGCCACCACCGTGGCCCGCCACGACTCGATGACGCTGGCCGAGCTGATGGTGCCGTTCCTCAAGCTCTCCAACAACGGGCACGCCGAGGTGCTCACCAAGGAGATCGGCCGGGTCGTCTCCGGCTCGGGCACCTGGTCGGCGGGGCTCGCCGCGATCGAGAGGTACGTGGCGGGCGCCGGCGTGGACACCGGCGCGCTGCGGCAACGGGACGGCTCCGGCCTGTCCCGGCGCAACATGATCCCGGCCGGCGAGTTCGTCGACCTGCTCACCGCCGTGCGCACCGAACCCTGGTTCGACACCTGGTACGCGGCGCTGCCCATCGCCGGCCAGCCCGACCGCTTCGTCGGGGGCACGCTGCGCAGCCGGATGCAGGGCACGCCGGCGGCGGGGAACGTGCACGCCAAGACGGGCAGCCTCACGGGCGCGTCCGGCCTCTCCGGCTACGTCACCGACGCCGACGGCCGGGTGCTGGCGTTCTCGATCCTGCTGAACAACTACCTGGCCTCCTCGGTGAAGGGGCTGGAGGACCAGATCGCGGTCGCGCTCGCCGGCCACAGCGAGAAGAGCGTGGACCGGGCGCGGGTCGCACCGTCCGCGACGCCCGAGGCCCCGCAGGTGCCCGAGGGTGGCGAGTGTTCCTGGGTCAAGCCGATCGCCTGCTGATCGGGGGCCGGTCTCCACGGCCCCCGACACCGTTGCGACCGTCCACGACCGGCCTGACGTGCCGGGCCCCGGATGGGGCCCGGCACGTCAGGCGCTCGGGCGGGGCGGGAGCGGCGCGGTCGGGTCGCCGCGCTCGATGAGCGCCGCGATGTCGGCGTCGCGCAGCCCCCGCAGCGCCAGCACCCGGGTGCCCCAGCGGTGCAGGCGGCAGGGGTGGGGGTTCGCGTCGTTGCGGCAGATGGTGCCGCCGGACCAGCGCCGGGGTGCGTGCACCACCACCGCCCGGACCGCGAACTGGGCGTCCTCGCCCGTCACGTACGGGGGCAGCGGAATCTCCCGGAGCGTCTCGTCGGACGGCTCGGCGACACCGGCCGGGGCGGTCGGACCGACACGGTAGGCGGTGCTCGTGCTCATCTGCGCATCCTCCACACAGGATGGTCGGACGGGGACAGCAGAAAGTTACGACGCCATCGACCGAGGGCGACGGACAAACTGTCCCGCATCCCGGACGGATGTCCGGTCGACCCGTACCGCCGCAGTCAGGCGCGCTCCAGCACCACCACCGGGATCTCCCGGTCCGTCTTGGTCTGGTACTCGTCGTACGCGGGCCAGATCTTCGCCATCGTCGCCCACATCCGCGGCTTCTCCTCGGCCGTGGCGACCCGCGCCCGAGCGGTGAACCGTTCGGCGCCGACCTGCACCTCGACCTGCGGCTCGGAGAGCAGGTTGAGATACCAGGCCGGGTGCTGCGGAGCGCCGCCCTGCGAGGCGACGACCAGGTAGTCCTCGCCGTCGCGCCCGTAGATGAGCGCGGTGCGGCGCAGCTTGCCGCTGTGTCGGCCCCGGGTCGTCAGCAGCAGCGTGAACACCCCCGGTCGCCACTCGTGCCCGTCGGTCCCGTCGGTCTCCAGGTACCGGCGGATGTGGCTGGCGACCCAGCTCGTGGGGCTGTCCAGCACGCCCTCGCTCGCGGTCATGGGCGACTCCCTTCGCATCTCTCACGGCCGATGCCCACGCTACCGCCGACGCCGGCCCGCGGCGCGCGAAGAAACGGGGGAAGGGGCAGCCCGCGGCGCGGCTCAGCGCAGCGCGACGGCCTGGAGGCCGACGTTGCCGCAGTCGTACGAGAAGACCGCCTCGGTGGTCCACGTGATCAGGAGCTGGGCCCCCTTCGGGGCGCGGAAGCGCAGGGTGAACTCGGCGCTGCGGCTGGTGTGCGGGTCCTCCATCCGCAGGGTCGTCGTCGGACCGCCCACGGAGAGCCGGGCGTCCAGCCGGCCACGTGCCATCCAGAGCCCGGCGTAGAGCCGTACGGTGCGCAGCTCCCCGCTGCCCGCGACGGCCAGCTTGAAGCCGTTGCCGATGCCGCAGGTGTACACCCCGTTCGCGGTGGCGTCGACAGTGCGTACCGAGTCGCCGTCGCGCCAGCCGAACAGCTCCTGGTTACCGTCCCATCCGCCGCGCGCGCCAGTGCCGCCCGCGTCGACGATCTCTCCGGAGCCGGACTGCTTCCGGACCGTCGAGCCGGCGCCCCGCAGCCCCCAGTGCACCCAGTCCCGCGGGCCGACGGCGGTCAGGTCGACCTCGGCCGGGATCTCGGCCTGGCTGACCGTGAGCACCGGAGGCGCCGGCGCGGCGGGCCTGGTGGCGGACGGGCTGGGCGAGGCCGTCGGCCGCTGACGGGGGCGCAGCCCCGGTACGGCCGGGCCGGTGTCCGTCCGGTTCGCCTCCACCGCGGGGTAGCCGCTCGGACGGACCGCCCCCTCGGTGATCGCACCGGGCGGCCCCGGCTCCGGATCGGGGCGAGTGCCGACGTACCCGACCAGCGCGGCGAGGCCGGTCAGCAGGGCGAGCCCGGCGACCGTCCACCGATGCCCGGGGCGCACGGCGGAGCCGGCGGCCATCCGGCGCGGCGGGCGGATCGAGGTGAGCCCTCGCCGCAGCACCTTCCGGCCGGCGGCGCCGACGGTCGAGCGGTGGCGGGCCGGGGGCGCGGCACGGTGGGCAGCTCCCCGGCCCGACGGCATCGCGTCCGTCCGCGGCACGTCCTCCTCGGCCACCCCGACCCTCCCGGTCCCGCCAACGGTCACCGGCCCGGCACGCACCACCCCTGCGGGCGCTCCGGACGGCTCGTCGCTTCCATACCGGACGGTCGTGTGCCCGGCCCGGTACGGGAAGGAAGGTAGCCGAGATCGATCCGAATCGGAATCTCGGACCGTCTGCGGCGTACCCGTCGAGGAACGCGCCGGGCGGCAGCGGTCAGCGGACCTCGAAGCCGAGGGCCTGGGCGATCACCACCGCCTGCCCGGCGTCGACGATCGCTCCCGCCCGCTCCACGGCCGCCGGATCGAGCGCGGTCAGGTCGGTGCCGCGCAGGTCGGCGCCGGCGAGCCGCGAGCCGTGCAGCTGGGCGGCGGAGAGGTCGACGCCGGTGACCGTGGCACCGGTCAGGTTGGCCTTGGTGAGGTCGACCTCCCGCATCCGTACGTCGGTGATCCGCACACCGCGCAGGTCGGCGCCGGGCAGGGCGACGAACGACCAGTCGCCCCCGGCGATCGTCAACGGCCGCAGGTCGCACTCGGTGAAGGTGCTGCCGACCAGCTTGCAGCCGGTGAACTCGGCCTCGAAGAGGTTGCACCGCTGGAAGGCGCACCGGGTGAAGGCCGAGTCGGTGTGCCGGGAGGCGTTCAACCTCACGTTGCCGAAGGTGCAGCCGTCGAAGACGGCGCCCCGGCTGACCGCCTCGGTGAGGTCCACCTCGAAGAACGAGCAGCGGACGAAGCGCCGGTCGACCAGCTCCTCGCCGTACCAGTCCTCGTTGCGGAAGGTCTCGTCCTCCGTCGACTCGGGCATCGGGCCAGGCTACCCACGACCACCGACATGTGTGGCCGGAGCCTCTTCCCGGCGCGCGTACCGCCGAGTAGGTTCGGCGAGGTGAGTGTGGCGCGGAGCATCGACCCGGACCAGATCGGCTTCGACCCGGCGCGCCTGGCGCGCATCGACGAGCACTTCGGCAGGTACGTCGACGACGGCCGGCTCGCCGGCTGGCAGGCGATCGTGACCCGGCGCGGCGAGGTGGTGCACTCGGCCACCTACGGGCAGCGCGACCGCGAGGCGGGCGTCCCGGTCGAGCCGGACACCCTCTGGCGGATCTACTCGATGACCAAGCCGATCACCTCGGTCGCCGCGATGATGCTCTGGGAGGAGGGGCGCTTCGAGCTGACCGACGAGATCAGCCGCTGGCTGCCCGAGTTCGCCGAGCCGCGGGTCTACTCCAAGGGCTCGACGCTCAAGCCGTACACGGTCCCGGCGGTGGAGCCGATCCGGGTGTGGCACCTGCTCACCCACACCGCCGGCCTGACCTACGGCTTCATGCAGACCTCGGTGGTCGACGGCCTCTACCGGGCCGCCGGCTACGACCTGTACCCGCCCTCGGACGTCGACCTGGCCGGCGCCTGCACGGCCTTCGGCCGGTTTCCGCTGCTGTTCCAGCCCGGCACGGCCTGGGGCTACTCGGTCGCCACCGACGTGCTCGGCCGGCTGGTCGAGGTGGTCTCCGGGCAGAGCCTCGACGCCTTCTTCGCCGACCGGATCCTCCGGCCGCTCGGCATGACCGACACCCGCTGGTACGTCGAGGACGACGAGGTTGGCCGCCTCGCCGCGCTCTACGCGCCGGACCCCCGCACCGGGCACGCCCTGCGTTACGACCAGCTCGGCGCTCTCGCGTACCGGAAGCCGACCCTGCACTCCGGCGGCGGCGGCCTGATCTGCTCCGCCGCGGACTACCACCGGTTCACCCAGATGCTGGTGCGTGGCGGCGAGCTGGACGGGGTACGCCTGCTCGGCCCGCGCACGGTGCGTTTCATGACCCGCAACCACCTGCCCGGCGGTCAGGATCTGGGCACCCTCTCCACCGGCGGCTTCGCCGAGACCACGCTCGACGGGATCGGTTTCGGGCTCGGCTTCGCGGTGGTCGACGATCCGGTACCGAGCCGGGTGCCGAGCAGCGTCGGCGAGTACTACTGGGGTGGCATGGCGAGCACCGCGTTCTGGGTCGATCCGGCCGAGGAGATCACCGCGCTCTTCTTCACCCAGCTGCTGCCCTCCAGCACGTACCCGATCCGGTCGCAGCTGCGCCAGCTGGTCTACTCCGCGCTGGTGGACTGAGCCGCTCCGGGTTCTCGCGGTAACGCCCCCGGCGGGCGACCCGGTCAATAGCCTTGAGGGCCGGAGGTCACGTCCGGCGGGAGGCGGTCATGAGCAGCATCGTGGTGTTCGGCGCGGGTGGCACCGCCGGCTCCCGGGTCAGCGCCGAGGCGGTCGCGCGGGGGCACCGGGTCACCGCGGCGGTCCGCCGCCCGGAGGCCACCTCCTACCTGCCCGCGGGGGTACGGGTGGTCACCGGCGACGTGACCAGCGAGCGGAGCGTGCGGGAGCTCGCCCCGGAGGCGGACGTGATGGTGGTCGCGATCGGCGGGGGCGAGCGGGAGCTGTGGCTCGACGCGGCACGGGCGCTCGTCACCACCCTGCGCGGGATGCCGGACGCGCCCCGGATCATCCACCTCGGCGGCGGGTCGACGCTGCTCACCCCGAAAGGGACGCGCTTCCTGGACGAGCCGGACTTCCCCGAGGCGTACCGCGACTCGGCGCAGGGCCAGGCCGACGCCCTCGACTACTACCGCGGCCAGGCCGACGGGGTGACCTGGACGTACGTCTCGCCACCGCCGTTGGAGTTCCACCCCGGGGAGCGCACCGGGCACTACCGCACCGGCGCCGACGAGCCGGTCACCGACGATCAGGGCCGGTCGGTGCTCACCTACGAGGACCTCGCGGTGGCGATCGTCGACGAGATCGAGAACCCGCGGCACGAGAACGTGCGCTTCAGCGTGGCGTACTGAGGCC
>NZ_SMKG01000285.1 GCF_004348525.1 Micromonospora sp. 15K316
GCCGTGCCCCTCCTGCTGTCCGGCCCCTCCTGCGATGCCGCCGTCGGCGGGGCTGCCGGCTCGATGCTCCACTTCGGACGGCTACGTGGAGGGAGTTGCCGCCCGACTTGTTGTGGTAACGCAGGGTGATGTCCGGTGGCGCGTCGGTTCGGCTCCGGCGGTCGCGCTGGGTGACCGTCTCGGGGGGTCACCCGGAATCCACCCGGCGTGGGCGAGGGTCGACCTCGCCGGGTGTCCGTGCAGTTTTCTTCCATTCACCTGCTCGCTATTGAAACTTCTATTCATTGTCCGGTTGACTGTCGTCCATGCGTACCCGCAGACGATCCGCCCACCTCGCCGGCGTCCTGCTGCTGACGCCCCTGCTCACCCTGGCCGGCCCGCCACCGGCCACCGCCGCGCCGACCCCCGCCGGCGTCGGCACCCCCGTCGCGGCCACCACCGCCGTGGCCACCGCCCTCGACGTCGAGCCCGCCGGTGGGCTGGAGACCGCGAAGACCAGCCGTCCGGTCGCGCCCGGGGTCCAGCTCACCTCGTTCGACCGGTACGACGCCCAAGGGTGGTTGCGTGCCGACGCCCTCACCGCCGATCTCAGCGGCGGCGTCACCGTGGACTACGTCAACTCCGGCGCGGTCAGCCGGGCGGAGCCGCTGCGCGCCGCCGCGGACCGTACCCGTGCGGTCGCCGCGGTCAACGGGGACTTCTTCGACATCAACAACTCCGGCGCCGCACAGGGCGTCGGCATCCGCGACGGCGAGCTGATCCAGTCGGCGGTCAGCGGGCACCGGAACGCGGTGGCGGTGACGAGCCAGGGCGTCGGCCGGGTCATCGAGGTGAACTTCGACGGCACCGCCACCCTGCCCACCGGCCCGGTCCCGCTCACCCAGTTCAACAACCTGGTCCAGACCGGCGGCGTCGGGGTGTTCACCGCGCTCTGGGGGACGTACCCCCGCGAGCGTGCGGTCTCCGGCGCGACGCGCGTCACCGAGGTCGCCGTGGTGGACGGCCGCGTCGCCCGGGTGGAGCCGGTGGCGGGCAGCGGACCGATCCCCGCCGGAACCACCCTCCTGCTGGGCCGGGAGGGCGGCGCCGACGCGCTCGCCGGGCTACGGCCCGGTGACCCGGTGAACGTGACCTGGCAGCCGAAGCCGTCCGACGGCAGCAGCCTGCACGCCGCGGTCGGCGGCGGCAACGTGCTGGTCCGCGACGGCGTGGTGCAGACGATCTCCGACCCGACGCTGGCGCCACGCACCGCGGTCGGCTTCAGCGCGGACGGCCGGAAGATGATCATGCTGACCGTGGACGGCCGGCAGGTCGACAGCCGGGGCGTCACGCAGACCGAGATGGGCCGGATGATGGCCGAGCTGGGCGCGCAGAACGCGCTCAACCTCGACGGGGGCGGCTCCTCGACGCTGCTCGCCCGGGAGCCGGGCGCGGCGGCCGTCCAGGTGGAGAACAGCCCGTCGGACGGCGCCGAGCGCGCCGTCCCCAACGGGCTCGCCCTCTACGCCCCGAAGGGCAGCGGGCGACTCGCCGGCTACTGGGTGGAGACCGCCAGCGACCCGACCGCGGCGCCCGGCGTCTCCCCGGTCCGCGGCGGCCGGCCGGACCGGGTCTTCCCCGGGCTCACCCGCCGGCTCACCGCGGCCGGCCACGACGAGACGTACGGCCCGGCCGCTGGCACGCCGAGCTGGCAGACCCGGCCCGCGACGCGCGGCCGGGTGGACGGCGACGGCGTCTTCCACGCCCTGCTCCCCGGCCCGGCGACCGTCACCGCGCGCCGGGGCGGCGCCACCGGATCGCTCGACCTCACCGTGCTCGGCCCGCTCGCCGGCATCGACAGCACGGTGGAGCGGGTCGGCCTGACCGGGCTCGACGGCAGCGCGCGCTTCGGGGTGGTCGGGCGCGACGCCGAGGGGAACACCGCCCCGATCGAACCCGCCGACCTGGAGCTGGAGTACGACCACGACCTGCTGCGGATCGTCCCCGACGACGACGGCAACCTCACGGTCACCGCGCTGCGCGACACCGGCGCCGCCCTCGTCACCGTCCACGTCGGCAGGGCGCGCACCGTCGTCCCGATCACCATCGGGCTGACCGACCAACCGGTGGCGGACTTCGAGGACGCGGCCGCCTGGCGGTTCAGCCAGGCCCGGGCGAGCGGATCCGTCGCGCCGGCGCCCGGTCACACCGGCACCGGCCTGAAACTCTCGTACGACTTCGGTCAGTCCACCGGCACCCGCGCCGCGTACGCCGACCCGCCGGCCTGGATCGAGGTCCCCGGTCAGCCGCAGGCGTTCGGGATGTGGATATACGGCAACGGCAAGGGGGAGTGGCCGAGCCTGCACCTGCACGACGCCCAGGACACCCAGCACGTGCTGCGCGGGCCCTACATCACCTGGACCGGGTGGCGGTACGTCGAGTTCGCCGTACCGGCCGGCGTCCAGTACCCGGTCCGGGTGCGGCGGTTCTACGTGGCCGAGACCGACGCCGCCGCCCAGTACAGCAGCGAGATCGTCATCGACGACCTGGTGGCCAAGGTGCCCCCGTCGGTGGACGTACCCGCCGAACAGCCGCGCACCGACCGGGTGGTGGTCACCGACGGCACCGTCGACGCCGCGCCGTGGCGTTTCGCGGTGATGTCCGACGCCCAGTTCGTCGCGGCCGACCCGGAGAGCGAGCTGGTCGCCCAGGCCCGCCGGACGCTACGCGAGATCAGGGCGTCCCGGCCGGACTTCCTGGTGATCAACGGTGACCTGGTGGACACCGCGTACCCGGCCGACTTCGCGCTGGCGAAGCGGCTGCTGGACGAGGAGCTGGGGGACGAACTGCCCTGGTACTACGTGCCCGGCAACCACGAGATCATGGGTGCCCCGATCAGCAACTTCCGGGCCGTGTTCGGCGACACCTCACGGGTCTTCGACCACCGGGGCACGCGGTTCGTGACGTTGGACACCTCGACCGGCTCGCTGCGCGCTGGCGGCTTCGACCAGGTGCGGATGCTGCGTGAGGCGCTCGACTCGGCGGCCACCGACCCGGCCGTCGGCTCGGTCGTCGTCCTGCACCACCACCCACCGCGCGACCCCAGCCCCGCGCAGGCGAGCCAGCTCGGCGACCGGAAGGAGGCGGCGCTGCTGGAGCAGTGGCTCGCCGACTTCCAGCACCGCACCGGCAAGGGCGCGCTCTTCGTGGGCGGGCACGTCGGGACCTTCCACGCCGAGCGGGTGGACGGGGTCCCGTATGTGATCAACGGCAACTCCGGCAAGACGCCGTCCACCCCGGCCGACCGGGGCGGCTTCACCGGCTGGACCGAGTTCGGCGTCGACCCGGTCAGCGCGGCCGAGGCCGACCGGGCCCGACGGGACCCGCTCGCCGAGGGGCCGCGCTGGGTGACGGCCGAGATGCACGCGCACACCGACCGGCTCGCCGTGAACGCCCCGGCCAGCGTCACGCTCGCCCACCCGGTCACGGTCACCGCCACGCTGACCCAGCCGGGTGGGCGTACGGTCCCGGTGGCCGCGCCGGTGAGCGCCGACTGGTCCGCCTCGCCGAGCGTGCACATCGGGCCGGTGACCGGGCTGCGGCCGTGGCACGTGGCCTGGTTCGACCCGGCGACCGGCCGGCTCACCGCGCTGCGTCCCGGCGCCTCGCTGGTGCTCTCGGTGACGGTCAACGGCGTACGCGCCGACGCCGCCATCACCACGGCGGCGCGCGCCGCCGCCTGAGCACGGTCAGGGGGCCCCGGCGACCGGGGCCCCCTGCGCTCAGAAGTCGCCCTCGGCGACCTGGAACACCGTGAGGCCCAGGGACCGCCACATCCGCACCACCTGCGCCCGATCGTCGAAGACACCGACCACCCGGTAGCGGTCCCGTACCTCCCGCTCGTAGATCTCCCGCTTGACCACCGAGTCCTTCCGGGAGTCGCCGACCGCCCGCAGGTGCAGCGCGAGATACGGCACCCGGACGTGCCGCGCCAGCCACGCCACCGTGTCGGTACGCGCCGAGGCGTCCCGGCCGGAGCAGAAGACCACGCCGTACCCCGCCGCGTGCATGGCCCGGACCGCGGCGATCACCGCCTCGTTCGGCTTGTCCTCGGCGACCCGCGTCATGTCGTACGGGCTGCGCGAGACGTTCAGCGCGACGGTGCCGTCGATGTCCACCAGGACGATCTCCGGCGCTCCGGCCGGGGCCGGATGCGCCCGCTTCGGGCGGCCGGTGCGGGCCTGCGGCACCGGCAGCGGCAGGGGTCGCCCCGCCAGGTAGCGCTCGTGCAGGCGACGGATCGCGGCCTCACCGACCCGGTCCGGCTCCGGCCGTGCGGCGTCCCGGCGCAGGCACTCCTCCAGGGGCACATCGGTGAAGTCGTGCACTTCGAACTCGGCGCCGTACCGGGCGGCCAGCTCGGCCCAGTCCCGCAGCGTCCGGGCGCGCAGGTTGGTGTCGTCGACGCAGACGTCGGCCCGGGCCCGCAGCAGCGCCTCGACCTGGGCTCGCTGGGCGGTGGTCACCTGCGCCTCCGCCCACTGGGTGAACAACCGCTCGCCGTGCAGCATCCGGCGTAGGTCGTCGCGGTTCACCCGGACCAC
Source organism: Micromonospora sp. 15K316 (assembly GCF_004348525.1). Classification (GTDB taxonomy): domain Bacteria; phylum Actinomycetota; class Actinomycetes; order Mycobacteriales; family Micromonosporaceae; genus Micromonospora. The sequence continues at coordinate 4,584 of NZ_SMKG01000285.1, forward strand.
GGACGGCTGGAGCGTACGGGCGAAGGTGCTCTTCCCCGAGGCGGGCAGCCCGCGGGTCGCGATCAGGCGGGGCATCGCGCACACCTCCGTGTCTCCGTCCGGCCGTCGCCGGCGCCGGGGCGGTAGTGCCCCGCGCGGGGTACGACGCCGGCGCCGGGTGCCGGGTGAATGCCCGGACGGCGGGCGGGAATGCCAGGGGGACGCCGCGCGTTGTCGATGCCGGACCAGGCGTGCCGCCCGATGACGGGCCGGGCACGCACCCATGGCACACTGGTCAATCGGCCACCGGTTCCGGTTCACGCCTGAGCCCGTCGTACGTGCGGCGGGTGGCGACGGCGACCCGGCGACCACCGACGAAAGGACCGAGGCGACATGAAGCCCAACATCCACCCGGAGTACGTGACCACCGAGGTCCGCTGCTCCTGCGGCAACACGTTCACGACCCGCAGCACCGCCAAGGGCGGCGAGATCAGCGTCGAGACCTGCAGCGCCTGCCACCCGTTCTACACCGGTAAGCAGCGCGTGCTGGACACCGCCGGTCGGGTCGCGAAGTTCCAGCAGAAGTACGCCAAGGTTCAGGCCAAGAAGGCCAAGTAACTCCTCGTTCGGCGCCCGCGTCCGGTTTCCCGCCGGACGCGGGCGCCGTCCGTATTCCCGCCGGTTCCTCTCCGGCGTCCGTCCTCGCCTCGAAGGAGCATCCGCAGCATGAGCAGCGAGCGTCTGGCCGCCCTTCTCGACGAGTACATGGACCTGGAGAAGCGGCTGGCCGATCCGGCCATCCACGCCGACCAGGCGGTCGCGCGCCGGGTCGGTCGCCGGTACGCCGAACTGGTGCCGCTGCACAAGGCCGCCGGTGAGCTCGCCCAGGCGCGCGCGGACCTGGCCGCCGCCCGGGAACTGGCCGCCGAGGATCCCTCCTTCGCCGCCGAGGTCGAGTCGATCGCGGGGACGCTGCCCGCGCTCGAGGAGCGGCTGGCGGAGCTGCTGATCCCGCGCGATCCGCACGACGCGAAGGACGTGATCGTCGAGATCAAGGCCGGCGAGGGGGGCGAGGAGTCGGCACTCTTCGCCGGCGACCTGCTGCGGATGTACACCCGGTACGCCGAGCGTCGGGGCTGGCTGGTCGAGGTGATCGACGCCCAGGACTCCGACCTCGGCGGGATGAAGGACGTCTCGCTGGCGATCAAGACCAAGGGCGTGCCGGAGGGCGGCAACGGGGTCTGGTCCCGCCTCAAGTGGGAGGGCGGCGTGCACCGGGTGCAGCGCGTCCCGGTCACCGAGTCGCAGGGTCGTATCCACACCAGCGCGGCCGGCGTGCTCGTCCTGCCGGAGGCCGAGGAGGTCGACGTCACGATCGACCCGAACGAGCTGCGGATCGACGTCTTTCGCTCGTCCGGCCCTGGCGGGCAGTCGGTGAACACCACCGACTCGGCGGTCCGGATCACCCACCTGCCGACCGGCATCGTGGTGTCCTGCCAGAACGAGAAGTCCCAGTTGCAGAACCGGGAGCAGGCGATGCGCATCCTGCGGGCCCGGCTGCTCGCGGCGGCGCAGGAGCAGGCTGACGCGGCCGCCTCGGACGCGCGCAAGGCGCAGGTACGCACCGTGGACCGCTCGGAGCGGATCCGCACCTACAACTTCCCGCAGAACCGGATCACCGACCACCGGATCGGTTACACCGCGTACAACCTGGACTTGGCCCTCGCCGGTGACCTCGACGGCGTGCTCGACGCGCTCGCCGAGGCGGACCGCGCCGCCCGCCTGGCCGGCGACACCGAACTGACCCGCCGCTAACCCCCTCCCTGGCCCCCGGGC
>NZ_SMKG01000286.1 GCF_004348525.1 Micromonospora sp. 15K316
CGGGTGGGGTGCTGCTCGGCATCCTGGTCACCGCCGGGTACGCGTTCTGGCGGCAGTGGCCGACGGCGGTGCCGCTCTGGGCGATGGCCGGCGGCGTCGGCGCGACCCTGCTGATCGGCGGGCTCGCCGGCCTCTACCCGGCCGTCCGGGCCGCCCGGCTCGCCCCGACCGAGGCGCTCGCCTGACGGTCCGGCCGGTGCGTCCCGGGTGTGTTCGTCGTCGTCCCGGCGAGGGCGGACGCACCCGGGACGGCGCCGCAGCCCACCCGGCTCACGCGAACCGCCCCGCCGGTCCGGACGGACGGGCGGGGCGGCGACGTGCGACAGCGCTCAGCTGATGACGGTGTCCAGCGCGATCTCGACCATCTGGCTGAAGGTCTGCTCCCGCTCGGCGGAGGTGGTCTTCTCGCCGGTCTTGATGTGGTCGCTGACAGTCAGCACCGTCAACGCCCGCGCCTTGAACCGGGCCGCGATCGTGTAGAGCGCGGCGGACTCCATCTCCACGGCCAGCACCCCGTAGTCGGCGAGCGTGTCGTAGAGGTCCGGCCGGTCGGTGTAGAAGGCGTCGGCGGCCAGGATCGGCCCGACGTGCATGGTGATGCCCTGCCGCTCGGCCACCTCGACCGCTGTACGCAGCAGCCCGAAGTCGGCGACCGGCGCGTAGTCGATCAACCCGTCGAACCGCATCCGGTTCATGTTCGAATCGGTGGACGAGCCGATCGCCGCGATCACGTCCCGGAGCTTCAGGTCCTCCCGAAGCGCCCCGCACGAGCCGACCCGGATCAGCGTCTTCACGCCGTACTCGTTGATCAGCTCATGGGCGTAGATCGAGGCGGACGGCATGCCCATGCCGGAGCCCTGGATCGAGACGTCGACCCCCTTCCAGCGGCCGGTGAAGCCCAGCATCCCCCGGACGGTCGAGTAGCACTGGGCGTCCTCGAGGTAGGTCTCCGCGATCCACTTGGCCCGCAGCGGGTCACCCGGCATCAGGACCCGCTCGGCGATCTCTCCCGGCTTCGCGCCGATGTGCGTACTCATGGCAAGGATCCTGCCAGGCCGCCCGGGGCCATACCGGTTCGGCACCGGAAGCCGCGGTCCTGTAGCCTACTCGGCGGTGGCGTGTCCGAGTGGCCTAAGGAGCACGCCTCGAAAGCGTGTGAGGGTTTACGCCCTCCGCGGGTTCAAATCCCGCCGCCACCGCTCGTAACATGCGAGAACGCCCGGTCGGTCCGTGAGGACCGACCGGGCGTTTCGTCGTTTTGAGATCCGTACGGGGAGGGCCCGGAACGGACCCGGACCCTTCCCGGCACGGCGTCAGGACTGCGGCAGGATGCCGACGTCCACCGCGGTCTCGGCGCCGTCACGCACCTCGACCAGGGCGCTGAGGCCGTATGCGTAGTAGTCGCCGACGCGGCTGACGATGTCCGAGTCGGTGGCGTCGTCGCCCACGTCGGGCGTGGTGAACTGGGTGCCGCTGCCGTCCGGCAGGATGACCTTCACGTTGTACCGGCCCGGCTTCAGCCGCCCGCCCCAGTAGGTCCCGCTGACCGTGTTGGTGTAGATGCCCGGCCAGTCCCACGGCAGCGAGCCCGTCTCCGGTACGACGGTCAGTCCGGAGATCTTGTCGAAGGCCATCGGCTCGTCGGCGTCGCGCTGGCCGTCCCGATCGAGGTCGAGCCAGACGCGGCCGGTGACAGCGCCCTCGGCGATGTAGGTGACGGTGTCCGACGCGGTGTTGTTCTCGGTCGACGACTCCGGCGTGCCGGCGGACGCGGTCGCCGTGAAGGTCAGCGGGCCGGCCGGGGTGCCGGGCAGCGCCCGCAGCTTCACCCGCAGGTTGAGCCCGTCGGTGGCGATGTCCCAGTGGTCACGGGTGCACTCGACGAACCGGTCGGTCGCCTCCTCCAGCCGGCACGCCCAGGCGGGGTCGCCGGCGTCGGCGGAGACGAACTCGACGGTCGGCGGGAGCGGGAGCCGGACCGCGACGTCCTCCGCCGGGCTGCCGCCCTCGGCGAACACGGCCGTCGACACCTCGAACTCCTGGTTCGCCCGCAGCTCGTCCGTGGCGACCACGTCGAGCCCGTAGACGTTCAGGTCGCCCGGCGGCGGCACGGCGTAGGTGAACGTGGTCGTGCCGCTGTTGTTGGTGAGCGACAGTTCCGGCGCCGGGGTCGACACCGAGCCGGTCACCGTCCGGGTGTCGCCCGCCGTGCCGGCCGGGAAGTACGGGTAGAGGGCGAACTGCGCCGCCTCGCCCGGCGGGATCTCCTGGTCGTTCTCGCAGGTCCAGGTGGAGGTGGAGAAGTCGCACTGCCACGACGGGTCGCTCTGGGTCCAGGGGCCGGCGAAGGCGTCCGCTGGCATCTGGAAGGTGAAGCGGGCTCCGGGGGCGGGAACTGTGCCCTCGTTTACCGCCCGGGCGCCCACGGAGCCGCGCGAGCCGTTGCCACCGTAGGTGGAGATCAGCCCGCCGTCCCACTGGATGAAGGAGAAGGCGAGGTCGGGCTTCACCACGTACTCGATAGTGGCCGTGTCCGTGTTGTTGGTGCTGGACGACTCACGGCTGTCGGTGGCGGCGGTGGCGGAGATGAACGCCTGCTTGCCGTCGGTGCCGGGGGGCAGGGTCGCCCAGATGTCGAACTCGGCGGTGGCGCCCGGGGCGAGATCGCCCCACTTGCACTTCGCGGCGCCGGCGTCACAGGTCCAGCCGGCAGGTCCTTCGCCGCCCCAGCCGAGGGTGACGCCGGTCGGCGGCTGCAGTTTGACGGTGACACCGTCGGCCTCGGCGCCCCCCGCGTTGCGTACCGAGACGTGGAGGCGGACGCGGCCGCCGTCCGGTCCGACCTGGCCGGAATCGGTGTGCAGACCGAGGACGACGTCGGCGGGGCTGGGCGCGGCCACCGCCGAGCCCGGGAGGGCGGTGAGCATCGACCCGACGACGGCGGTCGCGAGGGACCCGGCCTGCAGCGCACGGCGCACGGTCGGGCGGAACATGTGGTTGACCATGGGTTCCTTGTCTGGTCGGGAACAGGACGAGGGCCGGGACACGCACTCGCTGGAGGCGGTCACCGGGCCCGGCCGGGATCTTGGTCCCGTCGATATCTCAGGCGTCCGCCCGGCCGAAAGGGTTACATCCGCCGCGGGACCCGGCGGCGGGTCGGTCGGTTGCTCACCGCACCGCGATCACTGTGCGAGGGACCGAGGTCTCAGCAGGGGCCGTGGCCCTCGGCGAAGAGGCGCTCGGCCCAGTCCGCGTACCCGGCGATGACTTTCCGCACGGTGCGGCCGTCGTGCAGGAAGAGGTAGGCCCGGTCGCCGTCGCGGGCGAGCAGCCCGTTGAGACGGTACGTCCCCTGTGGAGCGTGCAGCGGCGTGAGCTGGGGGTAGCGGGCCCGGACCTGCCGCAGGGGGCTGCCCACGCCGACACCTTCCGTGGTTCGCGTCGAGTCGCCGAGCCAGATCAGCACCAGCCGGTCGTCGACGAAGACGGGGCTGATCGCGGTGTGCCCGGCGAGTGTCCAGCCGCAGCCCTGCACATCCGTACGCAGGATGCCGCGCCGGGTCAGCTCGTCCTCGGTGTCCCCGAACTCGACGTTGCGCAGGCCGGTCAGGTCGAGGACCTCGCCGGCCGGAATGGCCCGATGTGGACGATCGGTCGGCGCGCTCGGCGGGCTGCCCGAGACGACGGCAGCCGTCAGCAAACCGGCAATAAAGGCGAATTGACGCAATTTCATAGCTTCCCCCGGGGTCCCTAACGGCCGGGACGCGGCGAGGTTGCTCTCAACGTCCGGATTGCTCCTCTTCCCACTGCTCGGCGAGCTCGTCCCAGTAGTCGGCGCTCAGCCGCCGCCGGCCATGAGCCAGCCAGCCGGCGGTGTTCCGCTCCAGGTGCAGCCCCAGCTCCGCGAAGGCGTCGATCCACGCACCGGGCTCCACGCCCAGCTCCACCAGGGCGGCGTTGATCGGCCAGCCCTCCCGCGGGCTGTCCAGGGCGCTGTCGACACGTGGCCCCCAGTGCAGGGCGCCGTCGAGCCAGACCGCCGCCGACTGGTAGCCGAGCCCGCCGAAGAACTCCGCCTCCACGTACGCCACCGGACCCCGCCCGGACCAGCGGGCCAGCGTCGCGGTCAGGGCCGGGCCGAGGACCAGGTCGAACGGGTGCTCGTCGGTGCGCTCCTCGACCGAGTAGTCCGGCAGCGACCCGGTCAGCTCCTCGACCAGCTGCGGGGTGACCGGCAGTAGCGCGAAGTCCTGCCGCAGCTCGCCGAGGACGGCGTGATCCAGCTCGGCGGTCTGCTCGCGCAGCAGCTCGACGTCCGCGATCACCGCGCTGAGCTGGTAGCTCACCGGGCGGCCCCGCGATCCACAGGCTGTGGATAGAACATGTGTACGACGGGTCTCCTCACCTCGCCAGTATCGCGGCGAGGTCGTGCGGGGCGCCATCGCGGCGGTCCTGATCCGGGCCGACCTGGAGCAGGCGGGAGCGGTGACCGCCGCCGGAGCGGCCCGATCCCGCGGGGGTCTCGTCGGGGCCGAGGGCCTGCGGGTCCCGCGCGCGGCACCGGCTACCGGGACGGGGGCCGCCCGAGACGGCGCGAGGGCCGGCCCGCTGGGGCCGACCCTCGTCGTCCGTGCTGCTCAGGTGAGCGGAGGATACGAGATTCGAACTCGTGAGGGTGTGAACCCAACACGCTTTCCAAGCGTGCGCCCTAGGCCTCTAGGCGAATCCTCCGCGGATCAGGATACAGGTCTCCGTCGGATCGCCCACCCCACCACCCCCTGAAGATCGACGCCGGGTCGGGTAGGCTTTGGGCCACCTCCCGTGCGGCGGTATCTCGTGAACCTCCCCAGGGCCGGAAGGCAGCAAGGATAAGCGAGCTCTGCCGGGTGCACGGGAGGCCTTTCTGTTTTCGGGCCCCCTGATCGACTCGAGTTCAGTGAGGTCGGGGTGTCCTCGGTGTGCTGATGGCCCGACATCCTTGAAGTCGAGGTGATCGAGCGCTTGGGCGTCGGGGCAGCGGTGGCTGGTCGAGCGCGTGGGCGCCCTTCAGTGGCGCGCAGACCCCGTCAGCGGCGGGGTGGGTGGTCACCCGGGGCGTACCGGCGCAGAATGGCTCGGTCGAGAGGAGGCGGGACGGGTGGCACTGGCGCTCTACCGCAAGTACCGGCCGCGTACGTTCGCCGAGGTCATCGGTCAGGAGCACGTCACCGAGCCGTTGTCGCAGGCGCTGCGGAGCGGGCGGCTCAACCACGCCTACCTCTTCTCCGGCCCCCGTGGCTGCGGCAAGACCTCCAGCGCCCGGATCCTCGCCCGCTCGCTCAACTGTGAGCAGGGCCCCACCCCGGAGCCGTGCGGTCAGTGCGAGTCCTGCCGGTCGCTGGCGAACGACGGCGCCGGCTCGATCGACGTCATCGAGATCGACGCGGCGAGCCATGGCGGCGTCGACGACGCCCGCGAACTGCGCGAGAAGGCGGTCTTCGCGCCGGCCCGCAGCCGATTCAAGATCTACGTCATCGACGAGGCGCACATGGTCTCGTCGGCCGGCTTCAATGCCCTGCTCAAGCTGGTCGAGGAGCCGCCGGAGTACGTCAAGTTCATCTTCGCCACCACCGAGCCGGAGAAGGTCCTCGGCACGATCAAGTCGCGGACCCACCACTACCCGTTCCGGCTCATCCCGCCGAAGGTGCTCCGGCCGTACCTGGAGCAGCTCACCGAGGCCGAGGGCATCTCCGTCGAGCCGGCGGTCTTTCCGCTGGTGGTGCGGGCCGGCGGTGGCAGCGCCCGGGACAGTCTCTCGGTGCTCGACCAGCTCATCGCGGGCGCCGGCCCGGAGGGGGTCACCTACGCCCGGGCCGCCGCGCTGCTCGGGGTCACCGACGCGGCGCTGATCGACGAGATGTGCGACGCCATCGCGGCCGGGGACGGCGCGGCCGCGTACGCCACTGTCGACCAGGTGGCCGAGGCCGGTCACGACCCCCGCCGGTTCGCCTCCGACCTGCTGGAGCGGCTGCGCGACCTGATCGTGCTCCAGCAGGTGCCGGACGCCGCCGCGAAGGGCCTCATCGACGGCCCGGCCGACCAGATCGAGCGGATGACGGCGCAGGCCCAGCAGCTCGGCCCGGGCACCCTCTCCCGCTGCGCCGACATCGTGCACAACGGCCTGGTGGAGATGCGCGGCACCACCGCGCCCCGGCTGCTGCTGGAGCTGATCTGCGCCCGGATGCTGCTGCCCGGGGCCGACGACTCGACCGGCGGCCTGCTCCAGCGCCTCGAACGGATGGAACGCCGGCTCACCCTGGCCGGCGCCGACACCGCCGGCTCCGCGCCGGTCGCCGCGGCCCCGGCCGTACGCCCGACGCCTCCAGCC
>NZ_SMKG01000287.1 GCF_004348525.1 Micromonospora sp. 15K316
GTGCTGCTGGTCCTGAGCCTGGTGGTGGGTGGCCTGCAGGGGGCGGCCGTCGCGCCGCTCGGCGTCGATCCGCTCGGCTCGGTGGGTACGGCGATCGGGGCGATCGTGGTGCTGGCGGTCACCGGGGTGCTGACCCTTCCCGTGCAGTTCGTGCAACTGGTGGGGCTGGTGGTGACGTACGCCGAGCAGCGTGCCCAGGAAGGCCCGGTGAACAGTGCGAGGCTGGCCGCGGAACTCGGCTGAGGAAAGCACCCTGCTTGCACTCGGCATGGGAGAGTGCTAAACAAGGTATTGGCACTCGCACGCCGCGAGTGCCAAAGGTCGGGGCGGTGGGGTCGCGGCCACACCGGCGGGACAAGCCGCTGGTGTGGCACGTGACCGGTCGTCGCGGGCTATCCGGCCCGGCCGAGGAGACGTCGTCGTCGCCCTGACGACGACGTCCCAAGGTGCGTACACCAGGCGGCCCATCCGGGACACACACTCGGGTGGCCCGTGAGTGTCCAGGAGGACAACGCCGTATGGCCAAGATGATCGCGTTCGACGAAGAGGCGCGCCGCGGCCTCGAGCGGGGCATGAACCAGCTCGCCGACGCCGTGAAGGTGACCCTCGGCCCCAAGGGCCGCAACGTCGTGCTCGAGAAGAAGTGGGGTGCCCCCACCATCACCAACGATGGTGTGAGCATCGCCAAGGAGATCGAGCTCGAGGACCCGTACGAGAAGATCGGCGCCGAGCTGGTCAAGGAGGTCGCGAAGAAGACCGACGACGTCGCCGGTGACGGCACGACGACGGCGACCGTCCTGGCCCAGGCCCTGGTCCGTGAGGGCCTGCGCAACGTGGCCGCCGGTGCCAACCCGATGGCCCTGAAGCGGGGCATCGAGGCCGCCGTGGCCAGCGTCTCGGAGGAGCTGCTGAAGCTCGCCAAGGACGTGGAGACCAAGGAGCAGATCGCCTCCACCGCCTCCATCTCGGCTGCCGACACCAGCGTCGGTGAGATCATCGCCGAGTCGATGGACAAGGTCGGCAAGGAAGGCGTCATCACCGTCGAGGAGAGCAACACCTTCGGCCTGGAGCTCGAGCTCACCGAGGGCATGCGCTTCGACAAGGGCTACATCTCCGCGTACTTCATGACCGACCCGGAGCGTATGGAGGCCGTCTTCGACGACCCCTACATCCTGATCGCCAACAGCAAGATCTCGTCGGTGAAGGACCTGCTCCCGATCCTGGAGAAGGTCATGCAGTCGGGCAAGCCGCTGCTGATCATCGCCGAGGACCTGGAGGGCGAGGCCCTCGCCACCCTGGTCGTCAACAAGGTCCGCGGCACCTTCAAGTCGGTCGCCGTCAAGGCGCCGGGCTTCGGTGACCGTCGCAAGGCCATGCTGACCGACATCGCCATCCTCACCGGTGGCCAGGTCATCAGCGAGGAGGTCGGCCTCAAGCTCGACGCCGCCGGCCTCGACATGCTGGGCCGCGCCCGCAAGGTCGTGGTGACCAAGGACGAGACCACCATCGTCGACGGCGCCGGTGACGCCGAGCAGATCCAGGGCCGGGTCAACCAGATCCGGGCCGAGATCGAGAAGAGCGACTCCGACTACGACCGGGAGAAGCTGCAGGAGCGGCTGGCCAAGCTGGCCGGCGGCGTTGCGGTGATCAAGGTCGGCGCGGCCACCGAGGTCGAGCTGAAGGAGCGCAAGCACCGCATCGAGGACGCCGTCCGCAACGCGAAGGCCGCCGTCGAGGAGGGCGTCGTCCCGGGTGGTGGCGTCGCGCTGGTGCAGGCCGGCAAGACCGCCTTCGACAAGCTGGACCTGACCGGCGACGAGGCGACCGGCGCGCAGATCGTCAAGATCGCGCTGGACGCCCCGCTGCGGCAGATCGCCGTCAACGCCGGCCTCGAGGGTGGCGTCGTCGTCGAGCGCGTCCGCAACCTGGAGCCGGGCCACGGCCTCAACGCCGCCACCGGCGAGTACGTGGACCTGCTGGCCGCGGGCATCATCGACCCGGCCAAGGTGACCCGTTCGGCGCTGCAGAACGCGTCGTCGATCGCGGCGCTCTTCCTCACCACCGAGGCCGTCGTGGCGGACAAGCCGGAGAAGGCCCCGGCCGCCCCGGCTGGCCCGGGCGGCGGGGAGATGGACTTCTGAGTCCGTCCTGAGGTTCCGTTCGGAAACGGGGCGGGTCGCGTCAGCGGCCCGCCCCGTTCTTCTCGTCAGGTCGGCAGCGGTCGTTGGTTGCGCCGCTTCTGCGCCCGGTCGTACGGGGCGCGTAGCTGGATCGGCGCGTCCACCATCTCCAGCGACTCCTCGGTCACCGGTTCCCCGGTGTCGGCCATCTCCGCCAACTGTTCGGCGTCGCCGAAGTCCAGCCGGTCGATCGGAAGTTGCCCGGGGAGATCGCCGACCGGCGTCCAGGTGACGGGCGCGACGTCGTCGCTCTCTTCGTCCGTGGTCATGGCTGCCTCCTCTACCGAAACGGTAGGGGGCGCCGGTCGCCGATGAGGGCGAATGGCATTATCTAGGTCTATATCCCATTCGCCCTTTTATCAATTCCCCACCTGCTTGCGGTAGAGGAAGAAGACCCGCTCGATCCGGGCGCCCGCGCTGCGGGAATAGAAGGGTACGGGCCCGACCCAACCGATCTGCGCCGATTCGTGCCCCGCCGCCCGCTGGTCGCGCAGGCAGCGGCGCAGGAGCACACCGCCGATCCCCGAGCCCTCGGCCGCCGGGGCCGTGCCCATCGGGCCGAACCAACTCGGCCGGGACGAGCCGTACGCCGCGAAGGCGATCACCGAGCCGTTCCGTTCGGCGAGGTGGCAGCCGGCCCCCGGACGGCCGACCGAACCGGCCAGCTCCGCGGCCCAGGTCCCACCGAAGGTCTCCCCGGCGAGCTCGGCCAGCGCCGGCAGATCCGCCGGCGTCGCCGCACGTACCGTCACGCCCTGACCGGCCAGTCGGTCCTCCGCGGCCGCCGTCGACCGCAGCGCCGGCGAGTCGTCGGACGACAGGTCGGCCGTCATGTTCCACGCCGTCCGGTCCTGCTGGTAACCCAGCGCCAGCGCCGCGCAGACCGCCGGCGTGTACCGGACGTCGATCCCCGGCCAGGCGTAGAACGGCGGGTTACCGGCGAGCAGCACCTCCGTCGCGCCCAGCCCGGCGAACCGCCGCTCCGCCTCGGCCAGCAGCGCCCGGGCGGCGCCCCGGCGGCGGTGCTCCGGCGCGACCGCGATCAGGTCGACGTGCCCGAGTCGCTGGTCGGCCGCCGGCATCGAGCCGATCAGCACCCCCACCAACTCCGTTGCGCGGTAGGCGCCGAGGGCGAGGACGGGCCGGTCGCCGGCAGCCCGGAGCCAGAGGGTGTCCACGATGGCGGCGGCTTCGGCCGCGTCCTCCGGCAGGTCCAGCGCCCCCTCGCAGAGCCGTACGACGGCCGGGGCCAGCTCGGGGGTCAGCGCGACGACGGTGGTCTCTGCGTCCATGGTGGCCGACCCTAGATCACCCGGTACGGGTCAGCGCAAGAGCACCCCGCCCGTCGCCTCACCGGGCGGCGCGCACGGCGGCGTACGCGTCGACCAGCCCGGCGCCGGTGATGTTCGCGTCCCCGCCACAGCCGTCCGACGGGTCGCGGGAGAGGTGGGTCGGCTGAGCCGGGGTGGCCGTCTCCCGCAGCAGCTGCCGCGTCCGCGTCACGTCGCCGACGAGCGCCGGGTTCGCCGACCACATCAACGCCACCACCCCGGCCACCTGGGGGGTCGCCATGGAGGTGCCGTCGAGGGTGCCGTACCCGCCGCCGGGCATCGCCGAGCGCACCCCGACGCCGGGCGCCACCACGTCGGGTTTCGCGGCGCCACCGGGCACCGGCCCCCGCGAGGAGAACTCGGCGACCCGGTCCCGGTCGTCCACCGCGCCCACCGTCAGCACGTCCGGGTACGGCGCGGGCGGGTCGTCGACCGAGCCGCACCAGGGGCCGGTGTTGCCGGCCGCGGCGGCCACGAAGATGCCGGCGGCGTCGAGCGCGGCGGTCGCCGGCCGGAGCACGCCCGCGTCGCAGCCCTCGATCCCCGGGCAGCCCCACGAGTTGGTGAGGATGTCCGGCGCGCGCTCGGGCCGCCCGGCGGTGAACGGATCGCCGCCGGACGGGAACGGCGCCAGCATGAACTGGAGACAGTCGAGGTAGTGGGCCGGGTTGCCCAGGTTGCGGTCGAGGTTCACACAGCCCACCCACTGGGCCCCCGGGGCGACCCCGATCCCGTCGCGGCCGACGGCGCTGCCGATCGTGTGCGTGCCGTGCCCACCGGTGTCGGTGGGGAAACGGGTGCCGTCCCACGGGTCGAACCAGGAGTCGTCGCCACCCCGGAAGCCCGGGGCGAGGGCCGGGTGCCGGCCGTCCACGCCGGAGTCCGAACTGCCGATGACCACGCCGGTGCCGGTCACCCCGAGCTCCGTCCAGACCCGGTCGGCGCCGAGCCGGCGGATGTTCCACTCCGGACCGGTCGGGGCGGGGTCGGTGCCCCGGGTGATGCCGGCCGGTGCGGGCAGCGGGCGCAGCCGCTGGCTCACCAGCACCCGGTCCACCTCGGGCCGGCCGGAGAGCCACGCCCGTACCGCCGGCCCGCCGTCGACCTCTACCGCGTTCACCAGGTAGTACGACGTCGGGCGCAGACCCAGCCGGGTCACCTCCCGGCGCAGGTCCGCCTGGGTACGGTCGGCCGTGTCGACGAGCCGCCGGTACACCTCGCGGGCCCGGGCGTCGCGTCCGGCCCGCCCCGGCCCGGCGGTGGGGAGGTTCGTCAGGTCGGCCTGCTGCCGCAGCACCACGAGCAGGCGTTCGCCGTACAGTCCGGGCCGGCCCGGGCCGAGGTCCACCGCGACGAGCGCCACCAGCAGCACCACGGCGGTGAGGGCGGCGGTCCGCCGGCTCGGGGTGCGCGCGTGCGGTCGGGCGAGCAGCACGCCGTACCCGACCGCGAGGAGCAGCGCCACGGCGAGCCCGGCGGCGGCGGTGACGGCCACCCAGAACGGCACGTCCCGGGTGGTGCCCAGCAGCAGGGTGATCTCCTCCGGGTCGGCGAAGGCCAGCGGCCCGAACGCGGCGAGCCCGACGAGCCACCGGACCGGGGCGGCGGACCCCGCGCCGGCGGGGTGCCGACGGCGGGCGGCGGCGTGCAGCGCGGCCAGCGCGAAACCGAGCGGGGGAAGGGTGAGCAGGGCCGGCAGTTGCGCTCCCGACTGGCCGCCGCCGGCGGCGAGCAGCGCCAGCGTCACGCCGGCGACCAGGCCACCGACGAGCACCAGCCGGGCCGGTCGGGGCGGCTCACCGGGCGCGATCCGGGACCAGAACCCGGCGTCGAGCAGCGCCCCGGCCAGCGCGCCGAGCGCCGCGGCGGCCAGCGCGGCGAGCACCGTCTCCAGCAGCCCGCCGAGCGCACCCAGCCAGGCCCACGGCAGCAGCACTGCGAGCCCGGCGGCGATCGCGAGCAGGGTGACCGGCCCGGCCCGCAGCCCACCGCGCGTCCGTCGGCCCGGGGCGGGGCGACCGGCCCCGCCCGCTCCGGTGGCCGGGGGGCCCTCGACGGCCGGTGCGTCCGCCGCCGGTTCCGGCGGCTGAGAGGCCGAACCCGGGACGGCCGAGCCCGGGCCCGGACGACCGGCGGGCGGCCGTCGGTGGGCGAGCCGGCCCAGGACGAGGGCGGCCAGGGCGGCGGTCGCGGCGAGCCCGGCGAGGTAGACCTCGTGGTGCACCGGCGGAACCGCCCGCAGCGGCGTGAGCGCGCCGAGCACGACGACGCCGGACAGCCAGGTGCGGCCGGCGGCGCGGATCGCGGCCGAGCGGGGTAGCAGGGCGAGCAGCAGCGCGGGGGTACCGACCAGCAGCACGGTCAGCAGGCCCACCGCCGGCCAGAGCCAGCCGACCCGGTCCCGTCCGAGGCCGAGCAGCAGCTGATCGGCGAACCAGCCGCCGATCTGGGTCGGCACTGTCACCGCGACGGCCCAGCAGCCGACCAGGATGGCCCCGACCACCGGCCAGGGCCCGGACGGGGAGTCGTTCGACGGGCGGGCGCCGGCCCACGCCGGGGGTTGGGGCATTGAGAAACAGTACGCCGAGCGACAGCTCACGCACGGCCCGGCGACGCGCGGCGCCCGGACGCCGACCTGTGGAACCCCGGCGGGGCGGCCCTGCGACGTGCCCTCCGATGTTCGTGGCGGTTACCGTGGACGGGTGCGTGACCCCAACGTGTCCCGATCCGTCGCCGGCCGGCTGTCGCCCGATCGGCGCAGCAACGACCTGCGCAAACTTCGCGCGGAGCGCTTCGACGTGCTGGTGATCGGGGGTGGGGTGACCGGGG
>NZ_SMKG01000288.1 GCF_004348525.1 Micromonospora sp. 15K316
GAGACGGAGATGGTCAGGATCGTGCCGGCGGCCGGCGGGGTGGGGCGTCACCGGGCGTGACGAGGCCTCCGGCTAGGCTGGCATACCGTGCTCGTACTCGTGGTGGACAGCTCGACCCTCGCGGTGACCGCGGCGCTGGTCGAGGTCTCGGCGGACGGCGTCGCGTTGCGGGCGCACCGGTGCACGGTGGACGCCCGGGCGCACGGCGAACTGCTCGCCCCGGAGGTGGACGCCGTCCTCACCGACGCGGGCACCCGCCCCGCCGATCTCACGGCGATCGTCGCCGGGCTCGGCCCGGGGCCGTTCACCGGGCTGCGGGTGGGCCTGGTCACGGCCGCCTCGATGGGCCAGGTGCTCGGCGTGCCCACGTACGGCGTCTGCTCGCTGGACGGCATCGGTCACCCGGCGGCCGCCGGCGAGCCGGTCCTGGCGGTGAGCGACGCGCGCCGCAAGGAGATCTACTGGGCGGTCTACGACGGCGCGGGCCAACGGATCGCCGGGCCGGAGGTGAGCGCCCCGCCGGTCGCCGCCGAGCGGGCCCGCGACCTCGCGGTCACCGTGGCGGTGGGCGACGGCGCGCACCGGTACGGCGAGGTCCTGGGGCTGCCCGTCCGCGCCGAGCCTCGCTACCCGGACCCGGTCGCGTTGGCCCAGCTGGCCGGCGAGCGGATCCGGGCAGGCGCGTCCGGCGAACGGCTCACCCCGCTCTACCTGCGCCGCCCGGATGCGGTGGCGTCCATCGCCCGCAAGCCGGTCCTCCCGTGAGCGTGGTTCTGCGAGCCCCGCGGGCGCGAAGGAAGGCGACGCCGTGAGCGCGGTCCGGCTCGAACGGTTCCGCTGGTGGCACATCGACGAGGTGCTGCCGATCGAGGCGGACCTCTTCGGCGCCGAGCAGTGGTCGGCGGCGATGTTCTGGAACGAACTGGCCAACGGGCACTACTACCGCGTCGCGACCGGCGACGACGACGGCCTGCTCGGCTACGCCGGGCTGACCATCGCCCCGCCCGACGAGGCGTGGGTGCAGAACATCGCCGTACGGCGGGAGGCCCAGCGTCGGGGCGTCGGACGGCTCCTCCTGGAGGACCTGCTCGCCGAGGCGGTCCGGCTCGGCGCCCGGCGTACCCTGCTCGAGGTCGCGGCGGACAACGCTCCCGCCCAGCGGCTCTACGCGACCTACGGCTTCGAGCCGGTCGGCATCCGGCGCGGCTACTACCAACCGAGCAACACGGACGCGCTGGTCATGCAGCGGAACGAGGACTGACCCATGGCTGACGAACCGCTCATCCTCGGCATCGAGACCTCCTGCGACGAGACCGGGGTCGGCGTCGTCCGCGGGCACACCCTGCTCGCCGACGCGCTGGCCTCCAGCGTCGAGGAGCACGCCCGCTTCGGCGGTGTGGTGCCCGAGGTGGCCAGCCGGGCCCACCTGGAGGCGATCGTGCCGACCATGGACCGGGCGTTGAAAGAAGCCGGCGTGACCATCGCGGACATCGACGCGATCGCCGTCACCTCCGGGCCGGGGCTGGCCGGCGCGCTGCTGGTCGGCGTGGCCGCCGCCAAGGGGTACGCGCTCGCCGCCGAGAAGCCGGTCTACGGGGTGAACCATCTCGCCGCGCACGTCGCCGTGGACACCCTGGAGCACGGGCCGCTGCCGGAGCCCGCGGTCGCGTTGCTGGTCTCCGGCGGGCACTCCTCACTGCTACTCGTCGACGACCTGGCTCGCGGGGTCACACCGCTCGGCGCCACCATCGACGACGCGGCCGGAGAGGCGTTCGACAAGGTGGCCCGGCTGCTCGGGCTCCCCTTCCCGGGCGGCCCGCCGATCGACCGGGAGGCGCGGGCCGGCGACCCGGAGTCCATCGGCTTCCCGCGCGGTCTCACCGCCGCCAAGGACCTCGCCGCGCACCGCTACGACTTCTCCTTCTCCGGGCTGAAGACGGCGGTGGCGCGCTGGGTGGAGGCCCGTCAGCGGGCGGGCGAGCCGGTGCCGGTGCCCGACGTGGCGGCCTCCTTCCAGGAGGCGGTCTGCGACGTGCTCACGGCGAAGGCGCTGGACGCCTGCCGGGCCAACGGCATCGACACGCTGGTGATCGGCGGGGGCGTGGCGGCGAACTCGCGGCTGCGGGCGATGGCCGAGCAGCGGGCCGAGAAGTACGGCATCCGCGTCCGGGTGCCCCGTCCCCGGCTCTGCACCGACAACGGGGCGATGGTTGCCGCGCTCGGCTCGCACCTGGTCGCCTCCGGTGTGGAACCCAGCCGGCTGGACCTGCCCGCCGACTCGGCCATGCCGCTGACCGTGGTCAGCGTCCCCGGGGGCGAACGGTGATCGTCCGGATGTGGGAGGTGCGTGCCGAGTCGTACGGCCTCGCCGACCTGATCACCTGGGTCTGCGACACCGCCCTGCCCGAGTTCGAGCACGATCCGCGCCACCTCGGCAGCGAGGTCTTCTCCTCCACCGACCACCGGGTGGTGGTGATCTCGAAGTGGCGCAGCGACCCGCCCGTCTTCCCCGACCCGCCGCCGATGCTGGTCGCCCGGCCGGCGCACGCCTGGGACTTCACGCAGGTCGATCGCTGACCCACCGGGTGCCGAAGAACACGTCCGTCAGCTGGTAATTGGTTCGCACCGGCAACCGCGGGCCGCCTAGCGTCGACAGGCCATGCGTTTCTCACCCGCCGGCGATCCCGGCGTACCCGATGACCGGTCGGCGACCCGCTACCTGATCTGGTTGGCCGGCCGGCAAAAGCTGATCTTCGCTACCGGCATCCTGCTCGGCGTGACCTGGATGGTCGCCCAGGCCCTGATGCCGGCCGCCGTGGGCCGCGCCGTCGACGGGCTGGGTCATCGGGACGACGGCGCGCTGCTCACCTGGGGTCTGGTGCTGCTCGGGCTCGGTGTGCTCCAGGCCGTCGCCGGAGTGCTGCGGCACCAGTGCGCGGTACGCAACTGGCTCGCGGCCGCGTACCGGACGGTGCAGCTCACGGTGACGGCCGCGAACCGGCTCGGTGCGGCCCTGCCCCGCCGGGTCGCCACCGGCGAGGTGGTGAGCATCGGCACCTCCGACATCAACCAGATCGGGCACGCCGTCGACATCACGGCCCGAGGCGCCGGCGCCGTGGTGGCGATCGTGACCGTGGCGGTGATCCTGCTCGGCGCGTCGGTGCCACTCGGGCTGGTCGTGGTGCTCGGCGTGCCGGTGCTGATGGCGGTGGTCGGCCTGCTGATCCGGCCGCTGCACCGGCAGCAGCACGCGTACCGGGACGCCGAGGGGAAGCTGACCACCCGGGCCGGTGACATCGTCTCCGGCCTGCGGGTGCTGCGCGGCGTGGGCGGCGAGCCGATGCTCTCGGCCCGTTACCGGGCCGAGTCGCAGGCGCTGCGGGCGCACGGCATACGGGTGGCCCGGGTCGAGTCGCTGCTGGAGGCGGCGCAGGTGCTGTTGCCCGGCGCGTTCCTGGTGCTGGTGACCTGGCTCGGGGCGCGGTTCGCGCTGGACGGTCGGATCAGCCCCGGCCAGCTCGTCGCCTTCTACGGCTACACGGCGTTCCTGGTCAGCCCGCTGCGCCAGCTCACCGAGGCGGTGGACAAGCTGACCCGGGGGCACGTGGCGGCCCGGCGGGTGGTCCGGCTGCTCCGGCTCACCCCGGACCTGGTCGACCCGGCCCGACCCGCGACCGTGCCCGACGGGCCCGGGGAGCTGGTCGACGTCGAGTCCGGGGTGCGGGTGCCGCCGGGCCGGTTCACCGCGATCGCCGCCACCGCCCCCGAGGACGCGGCCGCGATCGTCGACCGGCTCGGCCGGTACGTCGACTCGGACGCCACGCTGCACGGCGTACCGCTGCGGGAGCTGCCCCTGGCGACGGTGCGGGAGCGGATCCTGGTGGCCGACAACGACGCGCATCTCTTCACCGGGCCGCTCCGCGCGGAGCTGGACCCGCGTGACCTCGGTGACGCCGAGGCGCTCGACGCGGCGCTGCGGGCGGCGAGCGCCACCGACATCGTCGAGGCGCTGCCCGACGGGCTGGAGAGCCGGGTCGCCGAGCGCGGCCGGGAGTTCTCCGGCGGTCAGCAGCAGCGACTGCGGCTCGCCCGCGCGCTGGTCGCGGCCCCGGAGACCCTGCTGCTGGTCGAACCGACCAGCGCGGTCGACGCGCACACCGAGGCACGGATCGCCGCCGGGCTCGGCGCCGCCCGGGCCGGCCGAACCACGGTGGTCTGCACCACCAGCCCGCTGCTGCTCGGGCACGCCGAGAACGTGATCTTCGTCGAGGACGGCAAGGTCGTCGCCGAGGGCAGCCACGCCCACCTGTACGAGCACGAGCCGCGCTACCGGGCCACGGTCAGCCGGGGGGAGAGCTGATGGCCGCCGCGCTGCCCGTCGCCGACGCGACCCAGGTGCGTCGCTACGCGCGTACGTTGATCCGCCGGCATCCGCGGGCCCTCGCCGGGGCGCTCGGTCTGCACGCAGTGGCCGCCGCGGCCGGTCTGGTCGCCCCGCGGCTCCTCGGCGACCTGGTCGAGGGCATCTCCCGTGGTACGTCCCGGGTGACGGTGGACCGGATCGCCCTGCTGATCGCCGGGTTCGTGGTGGTGCAGGCGGTGCTGGTCCGCTTCGCCCATCTGGCGTCGGCGCGGCTCGGCGAGCGGGTGCTGGCCCAGCTGCGGGAGGAGTTCGTCGACCGGGTGCTGGCCCTGCCGCTCTCCACCGTGGAACGGGCGGGCACCGGCGACCTGCTGACCCGGACCTCGCGGGACGTCTCGGCGCTGTCCCGGACGGTCCGCCTGGCGGTGCCCGAGACGCTCGTCGCGGTCGTCACGGCGGCCTTCATCATCGGCGCGTTGCTGCTGGTCAGCCCGCTGCTCGCGCTGCCCTGCCTGATCGCGGTCCCGGTGCTCTGGGCCGGCACCCGGTGGTACCTGCGCCGGGCGCCCGCCGGATACCTGCGGGAGAACGCCGCCTACTCGGACATCACCGACGGGATCAGCGAGACGGTCGAGGGCTCCCGGACCACGGAGGCGTTGCGCCAGCAGGCCCGCCGCCGTGCCCGCACCAACGCCGACATCGCCCGGTCGTACGCCGCCGAGCGCTACACCCTCTTCCTGCGTACCGTCTTCTTCCCGGTGGCCGAGATCGGCTACGTGGTGCCGGTGGTGGCGACCCTCGTCATCGGCGGCTGGTTCTACCTGAAGGGCTGGGTGAGCCTCGGTGAGGTCACCGCCGCCACGCTCTACGTGCAGCAGCTCGTCGACCCGGTGGACCGGCTGCTGTCCTGGTTGGACGAGCTGCAGGTCGGCGGCGCCTCGATGGCCCGCCTGCTGGGCGTGGCCGAGCCGGGGCCGGAGGGTGTCGCCGATCGGGCCGCGCCCGGCCGTCGACGGGACGGCGTCGCGGGTCGGGCCGCGCCCGAGGGACCCGACGGCGCCACGGATCGGGCCGCGCCCGGTGGGGGACGGGACTGCGGCGCGGCGGATCACGGCGGCGACGAGGTCGCCGGCGACCGGCGGCTGGTCGCCCGCAACGTGCGGTACGCGTACCGCGCCGGGCGGGACGTGCTGCACGGTGTGACGCTGGCGCCGGAGCCGGGGGAGAAGCTGGCCGTCGTGGGCCCCTCCGGCGCCGGCAAGTCGACACTCGGTCGGCTGCTCGCCGGGGTGCACGCCCCGCACGGCGGCACGGTCACCGTGGCCGGTCGTCAGCTGGAGACGTTGCCGCTGGCCGAGCTGCGTTCGCACGTCGCGCTGGTCACCCAGGAGCACCACGTCTTCATCGGTACGCTCCGCGAGAACCTGGCGATGGTCCGGCCGGCGGCCACCGACGCGGACGTCCGGGCGGCGCTGTCGGCGGTGGCCGCGCTCGACTGGGCGCAGGCGCTGCCGGACGGGCTGGACACGCTGGTCGGCTCCGGCGGGCACCCGCTCTCCCCGGCGCAGGCGCAGCAGTTGGCGCTGGCCCGGCTCGTGCTCGCCGACCCGCACACGCTGGTGCTGGACGAGGCGACCTCGTTGATCGACCCGCGTGCCGCCCGGGAGCTGGAGCGCTCGCTCGCCGCGGTGCTCGAGGGGCGCACGGTGATCGCCATCGCGCACCGGCTCTTCTCCGCCCATGACGCGGACCGGGTGGCCGTGGTCGAGGACGGGCGGATCACCGAGCTGGGCTCGCATGACGAGCTGGTCGCCGCCGACGGCTCGTACGCGGCCCTCTGGCGCTCCTGGCACGGCACCCCCTGACCACCCTGACCCGACCCCTCCCTGCCCCCTGGCCCGGCTCGCGTGATCATGAAGTTATCGCTGCGACACGCCGTGTCGGCGGGCAACAACTTCATGATCAACGGG
>NZ_SMKG01000289.1 GCF_004348525.1 Micromonospora sp. 15K316
GTGTATAAGAGACAGGGCCGGTGGTGTCCCGGAGCGACCCGGGCGGCTCCGACCGGGTGCGTTCGGGGGGCGGGGCGTCGCCCGGCTCGCGCTGCTCCGGCCGGCTCGGGTCGTCGCCGATCCGGTCCGGCGTCGTCTCCCGCGTGGAAGGACCCTCCGGGCCGCGGTCGCCGGTCGGCCCGCCGTCGGCGGGCGTCCGGTCGCCCGGTGGCGGCGCGGAGTCGGGCGTCGGGCGCTGCGGCGACGCGTCGGTGGGTGTGCGGTCGGCGACCGGCGCACTGTGGTCGGTGGTCGGCCGGGTGACGTCTCCGACCGGCCGCGACGGGTCCGTGGTCCGGATCCCGACATCTGCGGTACGACCGCCGGACGTCGGATGGGCGGGCTGACGCGGGCCACCTCCGCCGCCACCGCCGTCCCCACCGCCCGTCCCACCGACCAGGTTCGTACGCTGCGGGACGTCGGTGCTGGGCAGCTGCGCGAGGGGCGTGTGCGGGGCGGACGGCTCGGACCGGATGACATCCCCGTCGACCACGTTCGGGGTGGGCG
Organism: Micromonospora sp. 15K316; assembly: GCF_004348525.1. GTDB lineage: Bacteria > Actinomycetota > Actinomycetes > Mycobacteriales > Micromonosporaceae > Micromonospora. The sequence continues at coordinate 547 of NZ_SMKG01000289.1, forward strand.
ACTGGGTGCTGTCCCGGGAGAGGACCGTCCCGTCGGCGCCGATGGTTCCACCGTCGATCCGGACGCCGCTGCCGTCGACCCGCTGCCAGGACGCACCGTGCTCGCTGTACGTGACCTGCAGCCCGTCGGCCCGGTCGAAGGCGCCGATCCCCTCGGGGAGCACCACCACGTCGTGGCCGATCCGCAGGGTGCTGCCGACGTTGACGGCCTCCATCTTGTTCTGCGCGCCGAAGATCGCGCCGGCCTTGGCGCCCTCCGCTCCGCCGTGCAGGATCTCGGTGACGTTCTCCCTGGTGATGTTCGTGAAGTCGAGCTTGCCCTGGGCGGCGAGGGTCGCCGCCGACATGCCCGCGCCGACCACCCCGCCGCCGACGATGTGCCCGGTGATACCACCGAACATCGAGGCGCCGAAGACGCCGCCCTGGAGCGTGGACATGCCCAGCTGCCCCAGGTCGAGGCTGGCCCGCTCACCACCGGCGATCTGGTACATCTGGCCGAGCAGGTCACCGGCGCCCATGAAGCCGGCGCCGAAGGCCACCCGGGTGCCCACGTACTTGGCCAGCTCCCGGCTGAACGTGGTGGCGGCGATCTCGCGGGCCGCGTACTGGCCCAGCGCCTCGCGACTGACCTGCTCGAACACCTCGCTGCCGGCCATCCGGGTCAGCGAGGTGCCCGCCGCACGTCCGGCGAGGTCGGTGCCGACCCGGGCCCCGAACTTGCGGAGCAGCTGCTCCTCGATCTCTTTCGCCAGCTGGTTTCGGGCGGCGAGCAGACCACGCCCGGCGAGCCGGCGGGACTCCAACCCGGCCTCGCGGCCGAGCTGGCGGAGCAGCTCGCGGTTGGTGACGCTGCGCAGCCACTGCCCGGCCATCCGGTCGGCCACCGAACGGGCGATGACGTTGCGGGGCAGGACGCCGCGCGCGAAGGTGGTGCCGCCCTGCCGGAGCAGGGTGGGCAGGGTGTGCCGCATGAGCGTGGGCAGCTCGTGCCGGATCAGGTTCGGTAGCTGGGTGGTGACCAGGCGGGGCAGCTGGGTGCGGACCAGATTGGGCAGCTGGGTACGGATCAGGGTGGGCAGCGCCCGGGTCACCAGCGCGGTAGCCTCGGCGAGCGCCGCGCGTACCGAGATGCTGCCGATCGCGCGCATCGCGTTGCTGGCGGCGGCACCGATCGCCGCACGACAGGCGGCGAAGGCTCCCGGGATTCCGGCGGTGGAGAGGCCGAGCGACGGAATGGCCGCGGCGACCAGCATGAAGAGCGAGACCGCGAGCATGATCAGGCCGATCAGGGCCATGAACTTCATGAGCTCGACCTGCAGCCCGTAGCTCTGTACGGCCTGCTCCATCGAGGCGAGGGTGTCGACCGATCCGGCCAGCGACTCGATGTACTTGTACCACTGCTCGGCGAAGGCGGCCGATGCGCCGTCACCGGACCAGTTGTTCAGGATGCCGTCGGCCGCGTGTGCGGCCTCCTCGTAGAACGTCCCGAGTGCTTCAGCGGCGTCAGCCCAGGTGTCGGCCAGGTCGTAGACGGCGCCGATGTCGGACTCGGGGATCTTGCCGATCAGGATCTCGCCGACGGTGGAGCGCACCCCGGGGATCGCGGCTTCGAGGTCCGAGAACCACTCCAGAATCTCGGCGAGCGCGTGGTCACTGTCGCTCACGCGCAGTCCTCTCCCTCACCGCCGTGCTTCACGACGGGGCCACGGTCAGCTGCGGCCACCGGCCCGGTTGATCTGGTCGCGGTTGTCGTCGTCGGTGCCGGTGTAGCTCCACATGGCGTCGGCGGCGTACTTGCCGAGCTGGACCATCGCCTCACCCAACTTCGGCATGCTGCTCTTGACGGCCTCGTTCATCGGCTGCGCGCCACCGCCGGGCACCTCGATCGACTTGTGGTACGTCTTGAGGAACTCCTCGACGAACTCGTCGCCGCGCGGCAGCGTGCCGTGCGCGGACTCCATGGCCGTGACCGCGCCGAGCTTCGACGTCATGGTCGAGGCGAGCGACTGACCGCTGGCGCTGATCCGGTTGGCGATGCCGATGATGTCGGCGACGCTGGACTTGATCTCGACGAAGCTACTCATCGTCGTCCCCCTTCACGAGCACATCGGCGTCGTGGCTGTGCAGCAGCTTCTGCAGCTGGTTCCCGCCGGGCGCGATCCGCCGCAGGTCGGGGGCGAGGCTGCCGTCGAGGATCTCCTTGGACTGCTCGGCGGCGTCCTCGACGGCCATTCGGACGGTGGCCACGATCGTCGCCGCCAGCGCTTTCGAGTTGGGGTGCCGGAAGACCCGCGGGTCGATCTCGAGCTCGAGCAGGTGACCGCGGGGCCCGACCACCGCCTTGATGGTCTGGTCGTCCGACCAGGCCGTGCCGGTGACCTTAAGCATCTTGCTCTGCACCTCGTCCATTCCGGACCAGGCCTTCTTGAGGTCACCGATCATGGCGCTCAACGCGCCGAAGTTCGGCCGCTCCTCCATCGCCCCTCCCCCAAGGTCGCCGACGGAAGCCTATCGAAGTCCCCGCCGGGTGGCCGTCCCCGCCGGTGCCGCCGGTCGGACCGACGATTGATCGGTGGAGCCGGCCGCCTCCACCGTGGACGGAGGCGGCTCGGCCCGCCCGTCACATGCCGGCGGCGATCGCCTGGTCGACCTGCTGCATCCGATCCGCCGAGGCACCGAGCTTGACTCCGACGCGCATCAGCGCGCTCTTGATCTCTTCGGCGCCCTGGTTCCACTTCTGCCGGGCCTCGTCGCAGGCCTGACCCGCGGCACCCTGCCAGTCCGCAGCGAAGAGCTGGGTGAACTGGGTGTACAGGTCCTGGAGAGCGCCGTCCATGTGGCCCTGGTAGGTGCCGATGGCGGTCGCCACGTCCGAGATCTGGCCGAAGTTGTAAGTGATGGGACTGGTCACGGAATTGTCACCTCTCGCTCGTCGCCTGCGGCCTCAGCCACGCAGGATGCTCATCACGCTGGTGTCGCCGGTCTCGGCGGCGGCGTTGCGAATCTCGGTCGCCGCGTCCTCGTCGTTCATCCCGTACTGCGTCGCGGCGTTGGTCATCTTGCCGGACAGCTCGTCGAGCGCCGTGATGATCGTCCGCAGACCGTCGTTGAGCTGAACTGACACGTCCTGCAGGGCGTTGTTCGCCGAGCCCCGCATTCCCCCGCCGCCCAGGGTCTGGATCCGCTCGATGAGCTGGGCCATTCCCTGCGCGAGACTCTCACCGGTGTCGTTGCACCGCTGGGCCATCGCGTTGAGCTGTTCCTGGGTGGCGTGAACCTGACCCAGTCCTGGAGTGTCGGTCAAGGTGGACTCACCCGCTCCTCTGCTCGCGCCCCCCGTTCAGGGAAGCGTCCCCTTGATGTGGTGGCCGAATGCGGCCGATGCTGACGGTAGCGTCCCGTGCCGAATCGGGCCACCTCGATCGGTCCGATGTGGTGGATGATGACAGGTCGTGACCGATCGCCAGTACTCGTGCGTTGCCGACTGAAGCTAGGCTGGGCATCGATCTGTGCACACTCGGGCGGGGGCCCGCCGCACCAGGGGAGGGTCGGTGGCGGAGGAAAATCCTTACCAGCGGGAGACTGATCTCAACACCCGCACGGACTGGCTCGCCGATCAGAAGCCGGTCGACGTCGACATCGACGGCATGGTCGACTACGGCAAGAACATGGTCACCATCCAGGAGAACCTGCAGAACCACGGCGGCCAGTTGAGCCTGCTGGCGGAGCTGCCGAACAGCGCCTGGGAAGGCGCGGTGCTGCCCGAGGCCGGATACATCAAGGGCCAGATGGCCGGCAACTACGGCGAGCTGCAGCGCTACATCACCTACCTGGGCACGGCGCTGACCAACACCGGCATGGCGGCACAGACCATCGCCGACGCCTACTCCTCGACCGACGGCTGGTCCGCGGCGTCGCTGGACGCGGTTCGGTTCGCCTTCGGCGACGCGAACGCGCCGCGGCCGCCTGGCCTGCCCCCCTTCGTCACCGGCAAGACCTACTGGGACCAGCAATTCGAGTCGCTGTCCGCGGCCGACCACGGCGGAGGCGGGGAGCAGCAGAAGTTCACAGACACCGGCCAGCCGACGGTCAACCCCGACGGCAGCGTCACCCACACGTCGCTCGCCGAGGACGGCAGCGTGCGTACTCTCACCACTCAGACGCTGCCGGGCGGCGGGACGTTGACCACGATCGTCACCAAGGACCCGTCCGGCAAGGTGACCAGCACCAGCAGCAGCCGGACCAGCACGGTCGTACGGGACGACTCGACGATCACCACGACCACCAACTACGACGCGAACGGCAAGGCGACCGGCGGCAGCCGGCAGACCACCACGTACGGCGAGGACGGCAGCAACACCCGGACCGACGAGCAGCTGGACGCCGACGGCGAGACGACGTCGAGGTCGGTCGACCGGCAGAACGCCGACGGCACCCGGCACGTCACGGATACCGACGGCGAGGGCAACGTCACCCAGGAGCTGCACGTCGGGCAGAACACCGACGGAGTGGATCCCAGCGAGGTCTGCGACTCGCCGACCAGGAACGCCCTGGACGAGATCAAGCGGCACGACTACGGCATCTGAGCCAGGGAGGAAAGACGCCATGGCGGACTACTGGGGTGCCCGCGCGATCTATCCACACGGCGGCCCCAGCGGTGAGGGCACCCGCTACGTCACTCCGCCGCAGCAGACGGATCTGCAGTTCACCCCGCCCCCGTCCGACGAGGGCGGGGCCACGATCGAGGCGATTCGCCAGCAGGTGTTGGGCCAGCACCCGGAGGACATCTCCGCGCTGGCCGACCAGTGGCAGAACGCCTACAACCTGCTGCAGAGCATCCACCAGCAGCTCTTCAACGCCAGCCAGGCGCTGCACGACGAGACCTGGAAGTCACCGCAGGCGCGGGACGCCTTCCTGCAGGCTGGTCCGGGTAAGACCCTGGCCTACCTCGATGAGTGGATGGACGCCACGCTCAACAACGTCGCCGCGCTGCGGGCGATGGTAGGCATCGCCCGCGACTCTCGGGCGGAGATGGACCGGCTCTGGACGGAGTACCAGAACGCCATCAACGACGCCAAGAACGCGGACGGCTGGACACAGTTCTCCGAGGGCTTCAAGCAGGGCTTCACGCTGGGTCTCTACGACGGCGAGAAGGGCATCCAGGCGGCGGAGGCCGAGGCGGTCCAGGAGAAGCAGAAGGAGTACAACCGCAAGGCACAGCAGTTGGCCCACCAGACGGCCAACGAGTACTTCGACACCATGAGCAAGGTGAGCGGCGGGCACGGCCCGCCGTTCTTCCCGATGGACGCCGTGCTCAACCTGGTGGGTCACCCGCCGTGGCACGGCCCGACCGGGGTTCCGCCGGTGGCACCCCCGCCGGTCGCGCCTCCGCCGGTCGCGAAGCCACCCGTGGCGAAGCCACCCGTGCCGGTCAGGACGGTGCCCAGGCCGACCGATCCGGCGGAGATCCAGAAGCAGATCCTGGAGAAGATGCAGCCGCCACCGACGGTGGTGACCCCGACGCCGACGCCGTCGGTGGCCCCGCCGCCGGTCGCGACGCCACCCATGGTCGTGCCTCCGCCGGTCCGGACCGGGCCGCAGGCGACGAGCGTGCCGCGGCCCAGCGTGACGCGTCCACCGGGGCTCGACGGGCTGAACGCCGCCGAACGCGGCGCGATGCGCAACGGGGTGATCCGGGGCGGCACGGGCGCGCCTGTGGCGGAGCCACCGCAGGCCTCGCTGCGCTCCCCCGGCGCCACCGCCACCC
>NZ_SMKG01000028.1 GCF_004348525.1 Micromonospora sp. 15K316
GCCCGAACCCCGCCGACCGGCGGAGAGCCAGGCGGAACACCCCGAGCGCCCCGCGTCGACGTCCAATGGGCGCGAGGTCGCGCCGCCACGGCAGCGTTCACCCCAGCGGCGGGACAAACCGATCAAGCCGACCCGGGTGAAGCCGCCGAAGATCAAGTTCGGTGACCGCGACCCGTCGGTCGAGCTGGCCATCACCGAGATCGCCGGCCACCTCACCTTCACCCCGAACACCGTCACCGCCTGGTACTGGCTGCCCGAGGTCCGCTGGGCGTTCCGGCCGGACGCCGAGCGCGAGGCGCTGCTGGCCGCCATCGCCGAGCAGTACGCGGGCCTCGCCGGCTTCCGGTTGCACCTGCGCCGCACCACCCGGCCGTTCCCGGCTGACGAGTGGGCCCGCACCGTCGACACGCACACCGTCGCCCCGCTGCCCGACGTGCCCGGCACACCCAGCTGGGCCGATCACCTCGTCGCCGCGCAGCGACACCTGATGTCGGTCAACCACGCCGAGGGGCAGACGTACCTCGGGGTTACCTTCGCCCGCCGTTCCCTCGGCGACTCGCTCAGCGAGCGGCTGTTGCGGACCTTCGGCCGGGGCGTCGCCGAGGGCGAACGCCGTCGCCTGGGCCGCACGGTCGAGCAGTTCGACGAGGTGCTCGGCGCGTTCGGCATGCGCGGGCGACGGGTGACCGCGCAGGAACTGGAGTGGCTGCTCTACCGCTCGGTGGCGCTCTGCATGTCGCCGCCCGGGGCGCTCTCGCCGGTGACCAACGGGCGGTGGGAACGCGGCGACCTGCTCGCGCTCACCGAACAGATCGAGCGCTACCGCACGCCGTACGGCTCGACCGTGAAGCTGGTCAATCGGATGACCGGCGAGGAGCGACACGTCGCCGTGCTGGCCGTGGGGCGGATGGAGCCACTCGAGATCCCCGAGCGGCACGAGCCCTGGCTGCACTTCCACGAGCGGCTGCCCTGGCCGATGGAGCTGTCGACCCGGGTCGACATCCTCGGCTCGGGCGACTCGTTCCGCAACCTCGAGCACCGCCTGCGCATGATCCGCTCGCAGCAGCTCGACTACGCCGAACACGGCATCGACGCCCCGCCGGAGCTGGAACGGCTGGCCAAACGGGCGCTCGTGATCGGCGACGAGATGACCACCGGCCTGCCGGTCGACTCGGCCCGCGCGCACGGCTGGCACCGCCTCGCGGTCGGCGGCCGGACCCGCGAGGAGTGCATGGAGCGAGCCCGCCGGCTCATCCAGCTCTACTCGCGGGAGCTGCGCATCTCCCTGCAACACCCGAAGAACCAGGACTGGCTGGCCCGGGAGTTCATCCCAGGTGAGCCCATCGCCAACACCGGCTACGTCCGCCGGATGCCGGTGCCGCTGCTCGCCGCCGCCCTGCCGCAGGCCGCGTCCACCGTCGGTGACCGGCGCGGCGACCTGATCGGCCGCACCGCGGGGACCTGCCGTCGGCCCGTCTTCCTGGACCTGCATTACCCCATGGAGGTACGCGAGCGCTCCGGCCTGGCCGTCTTCGTCGCCGAGCCGGGCGGTGGCAAGTCCACCCTGCTCGGTGCGCTCGGCTACCTCGCCGCCCGGCGGGGCGTCCAGGTGACGCTGCTCGACCCGTCCGGGCCGCTCGCCCGGCTCTGCACCATGCCGGAGCTGGCCCCCTACTCCCGGGTGCTCAACCTCACCGGCTCCGAGCACGGCACCCTCGCCCCGTACGCGCTCATCCCGACGCCGCGGCGCAGCGAGTTCGGCACCGGCGCCGCGGGCGACCGGGAGTACGAGATCGCCGTCTCCAACGCGCGGGCCGAGCGGCGGATGCTCGTCCAGGACATCTGCATGATGCTGGTGCCGCCGCAGGTCGCCCGGGAGGCGTCGACCGCCACGCTCTTCCGGCACGCCGTACGCCAGGTGCCCGCCGAGGAGACGTCCACCCTGGACGACGTGGTGACCACGCTCAGCCAGCTCGACGACGACACCGGCCGGGAACTCGCCAACCTCCTGCTGGACACCGCCGAGATGCCGCTGGCGATGCTCTTCTTCGGCCGGCCACCCGAAGGGATGCTCGGTCCCGACGCCGCGCTCACCGTGATCACCATGGCCGGCCTGCGGCTGCCCGACCTCAAGATCGAGCGCGAGTACTGGTCGGCCGAGGAGGCGCTCGCCCTGCCGATGTTGCACACCGCGCACCGGCTCGCCGTACGCCGCTGCTACGGCGGGTCGATGTCGTCCCGGAAACTCGTCGGCCTGGACGAGGCGCACTTCATGGAGGGGTGGCGCTCCGGCCGCTCCTTCCTCGTACGACTCGCCCGGGACTCCCGCAAGTGGAATCTGGCCGCGCTGGTCGCCTCCCAGAACCCGCGCGACATCCTCGGCCTCGACGTGCAGAACCTCGTCTCGACCGTCTTCGTCGGCCGGATCGCCGAGGACAACGAGATCGCCTCGGAGGCGCTCCGCCTGCTGCGGGTACCGGTCAACGACGGCTACGAGGCCACCCTCGCCTCGCTCTCCACCGCCGATGCCACGTCCTCCACCCGGCTGGGCTTCCGCGAATTCGTCATGCGGGACGTCGACGGGCGGGTGCAGAAGGTCCGGGTGGACGTCTCGTACGTCGACGGGCTGCTGGAACACCTCGACACCACGCCCGCCGCGGTCGCCGCGGCTGCCGGGGTGTTGCCGAGCGTCCCCCTGCCGGATCTGGAGGCGTGACATGGCGAGGGCCCGAGCACGGATCACGGCGTTCCTGCTCGCGCTCGGCCTGCTGGCCGGAGCCACCATCGCGTGGCCGCTGATCGGGGCGTCCCCAGCCTCCGCCGCCCCGGCGGTCGCACAGGCGCAGGCCGACCTCTGCACCACCGAGGAATGGCAGGCCGACTTCCGCGCCTGCCTCAAGCAGCTCCAGCAGGTCGCCGAAACGGAGATCGAGTGCCGTAGGCCGCCAACCCCCAGCGCACCCGATTCCGGCCTCGCCGGATGGTTCGCCTCACGACCGGATTCCTCCAAGCAGCCCGGCCCGAAGGGCGTGTACAGCGACTACGGCTACGCCGGATACAGCTACACCACCTACGACATCGGCGGGTGCGCCTCCTCGGTGCTGCACCCGGACTACAAGTTCAGCAACACCGTCGCCAACGGTGAGTTCATGGTCGCGACGGCGATCATCGGTGCGTCGAACGCGTTGCGCGAGCGGGCCTGGGATCCGCGGTCGATGTGGAGTTGGGCCGACCCACTGGTGGAGCAGGCGACCAAGGCCATCTACCAGAAGGTGTTCAGCGTCTTCGGAATCGTCACGTTGTGCGTGGTCGGGCTCTACCTGCTCTGGCGATCGCGCCAATCCGACATGAGCAATGCCATGACGACGGCGGGTTGGGCCCTGTTCGTGATGGTGGCCGTGACGGCCCTGGCCGCCTGGCCGGTGAAGTCCGCCAACGTCGCGGACAACACGCTGATCAGCGGCCTCGGGGTGGTGCATGACGCCCTCGGGCCGGTATCCAGGGACACTCCTCCTGAGCAATGCGATGATCAAGAGAATCCCGAAGCGTGCAAGGACCACAGGCCGCCTGCGGTCCGAGCCAGCGACACCGCCACCGCCACCATGCTCTACCGCAACTGGCTACGCGGCGTTCTCGGCTCGGCCGATAGCGAGACGGCAAAGAAGTACGGTGCGGCGCTTTACGATGCTAAATCGCTGACTTGGGACGAAGCGGAGTCCATCCGCAAGAACACTGCTACCCGTGAAGTGGTCGTCAAGGCCAAACAGCAGCAGTGGATGACCATCGCGGACCAGATCAAGGACGAGGATCCGGAGGCGTACGAGTACCTCCAGGGGGTCCGGGACATGGACCGGGTGGGGGCCGGTTTCATCGCGGTACTGGCCGCGCTGCTCTTCGCCATGTTCGACCTGACGGCGTCGCTGCTGGTGCTGCTCGGTTTCCTCATCTTCCGCTGGGCCGTGATCGCCGCGCCGATCCTCGGCACCATCGGTCTGCTCAGACCGGCCAGCGCCGGCCTGCGCCGGCTCGGCAACGCGGTGGTTGCCGCCATCTTCAACATCGCCATCTTCGGCACCGGAGCCGCCGTCTACCTCTTCGCGGTCGATCTGATCATGAGCACGCCGAGCCTTCCGGGTTGGCTCCAGGTCGTGCTGGTCTGGCTCTGCGGCGTGGTCGGCTGGCTGCTGCTCCGCCCCTACCGCCGGATCACCCAGCTCGGCGGGAAGGACAGCAGCGAGGCGGTCGGCTCGGCCGGTTCGTGGCACCGCCGCTTCTTCCGGGACATGCGGACCGCCGCGCGGCTCGACCCGGCCGAGCCCGGCGGCACGGCCGAGCCCACCATGGGACGCCGGAAAGCGGTGGTGGCGGAGCAGACGAGGCTTCGGCCGGAGGCCCGGCACGAGGACCCGGCGCACACCGCCCCGAACGGCGACCGGCAGCGCTCCGACGAGGGCGACCGGGCCGAGGGCGCGCCCACGATCGAGGAGAACCCGACGGCCCGCCCGGCCGCGCCACGACCCCGACGCGGGCAGCCCGGCACCTGGACGGCGCCGGACGTGCCCGAGGAGCGCCCCTCCTACGTCGTCTACCGGCCCGGCTCCGGGGAGAGCGCGCCCGAGCGAACCGCACCGCGGATCCGTACCGAGGCCAGGTGATCGCGGTGCGACGGGCCCTCGAATTCCTCTTCACCCGGGTGCTGCGGTCCCGGCTCGGGATCGCCCTCGCCCTCGCCGTGGTCGTGTTCGGCATCATCGGCGCCGCCCGGCTCCTGTCGGGGCCGATCGACCCCTCCCTCGGGCTGAGCAACCGGCCGACGGAGCCGATCACCACTGTCGACCCGCATGCGGGCGACGACGGGCTGCTCGCTGGCGAGGAGCCACGCGACCCGGTCACCCGGCCCGGTGCGGTGAAGCCCGCGCAGACCGCCGACCGCTTCGTCAAGGCCTGGCTCGGCGAACCGGGGATGACCGCCACTGACTGGCGCGAGGGCATGCGGCCGCTGTCGACACCCGCGCTCATCGAAAAGCTGGCCGAGACGGTCCCCGAGGAGGTGCCGGCCCACCGGATGACGGACGAGGCCACGTTGCGGCCCAGAACCGAGACCTTCGTCGAGGTGCTGGTGCCGATGGACACCGGCCGGCTCCGGTTGGAGCTCGTGGCGCCCGACGGCCAGTGGCTGGTCGACGCGGTGGACTGGGAGCAGGAATGAACGACGAGAAGCCTCCCCGGCGTCGACGGCTGCCGCTGCGCGCGCTCGCCGGCGCGTCCACCGTGATGCTGGCACTCCTCTGCTGCACCGGCGGGACCGCCGCCTTCTTCCTCACCGAGCTCGGCGGGGAATCCGCGGAGCAGATGACGCCGATGAGCGTCGAGTGCACCGGAGACTTCCGGGTCGACGTGAGCGGGAAGATGCCGCGGATGGCCGACTACGGCGACAGCCAGCTCCGCAACGCGGCCCGGATCATCGGTACCGGCCAGCAGATGAAGGTGCCACCGCGCGGCTGGGTCGTCGCGGTGGCGACCGCCATGCAGGAGTCGGGCTTGCGGAACCTCGCGAACCGCACAGTCAAGGACTCGCAGGGGCTGCCGAACGAGGGCGTCGGCGCCGACCACGACTCGGTCGGGCTCTTCCAGCAGCGGGCCTCCTGGGGCACTGTGCGGCAGCGGATGACGCCGGAGTACGCGGCGAAGAAGTTCTATCAGAAGTTGCTCGCCATCCCTGGCTGGGAGCAGTTGCCGCTCACCGTGGCCGCGCAGCAGGTGCAGGGGAGCGCGTTCCCCGACGCCTACGCGAAGCACGAGCCGGTCGCCGCCCAGATCGTCGACGCGCTAGCCGGAGGCGCGGCGCGGACCGCGCTCCTGTCCGGTCGGGAGGTGTGCGACGCGGCCTCCGGCAAGGAGGTCGCGGCCTCGGGCTGGACCGCCCCCATCGCCGGCCGAGTGGGCTCGGGGTTCCGCACCAGCCAGCGCCCCGGCCACGACGGGGTCGACATCGCGGCGGATAAAGGCACCGACATCTACGCCGCGGCGTCCGGCCGGGTGCTGGTGTCGAAGTGCGATCCCGACAACAGCGGGCAGGAGAGCTGCCACGTCGACGGCTACCCCGGGAAGGGCGGCTGTGGATGGTTCGTCGACATCCTGCACTCCGGCGGAATCATCACCCGTTACTGCCACATGGTGAACAGCCCACAGGTCCGCGAAGGGCAACGAGTCGCGGCCGGCGAGGTCATCGGCGAGGTCGGCAGCAGCGGGAACTCCTCGGGCCCGCACCTGCACTTCGAGGTGCACGAGGACGGCGACCGGACCAGCCGGGGCGCGATCGACCCGGTGCCGTTCATGCGTTCGCGGGGCGCGCCGCTCAAGGCGAAGAAGTGAAACCCTTGCCGGTATGAACGAGCCACTGCCCGATCCGTTCGCGGACCGCCCGGACTGGGCACCGCGCCCACCCCGCCCCGTCGAGATCGTGCCGGCGACCGCCCGGGTCGGGCTACGCGGCCAGCGGGTGCAGGTCGGCCTGCCCGGGCTCGGGTGGCGCGGCGACCTCAGGGCGGACGACCGGGTGGTGCAGAGCAGCCGGACGTACGTGCCGGTCATCCCGGAGCACGAGTGGTACCGCGCCGAGACCGACCAGGTGGAGGTCTTCGCGCCCCTGATGCCGGTGGAGCGGGTCTGGGTCGAGACGGTCGGCGCGCCCCTCACCGGACCGGCCGGGCGCGACTCCGGCCTTCGGCTCGTCTCCCTCGACGGGCCGACTCACCGGCGGCCGACTCCGGTGATCGACGCCGATTCGGTGGTCGGGCGTCGGGTGGTCCACATGGTCGACTCGACCGAGCACCGCGACCTCCGCGCTGTCACCGAGACCTACTCCGGGGCCGACGGCGACATCTGCGTACGGGTCACGCCCGAGGCGGAGTGGTACCGCTGGGCCTGGCGAGGGCAGGCACCCACCACCCTGGAGGTGCCGGTGCACCTCCTATGGATCGAATAAGAACTCACTGAAGCTTTTGCGCGCCACAGACACGCCAGCCGTCTTCGTCCACCAGACGGAAGCTCCAATCCTCACGGCGGCTGCTTCGTGCCTGGCCATTCGCTGAACCGGAGATGGTCAAAGTTGTAAGCACTGATTCGCCGTTTTCTTCCTTCACCTGCGTCAGGGGCCCCCATCGCACCCGAACGACGACGTCGAAGTTCGCCTCACGCTGCTCCAACTCGCGTCGGAGACTGCGCGCCGCGTCGAGATTGCCACCATCTCGGCAAAGGAATTGCTCCGCTTTGATGTCATCTCGTTCGTTGAGAAAAGCCTGGATGTAGCTGGCTACGACGACGTCGGGGGCGCTGCGGTCCGGAGTGGTGGCCCGGTCGTAGAGCACATAGCCGGTGACCGCGCCGCCGAGGCAGAGCAGGGCGAGCACACCCCCGACCACCGTGAGGACGGTACGGAGCCGGTGCCGGGGGCGCTCCGGGGCCGGGGCGACCGGGACGGGTGGCAGCTGCTCGGAGGGGGGCCGCTGCGCCGGTACCCGGGAGACCTGGGAACCGGCGGGGGGCTGCACTGATTCCACGTGCTGAGGCTATCGGTCGAAGGCCGCGTACCCAATGCCTCATTTTTCGGCGGATCGTGACGGACCGCTCGCCTCCGGTGAGATGAGTGACGACACCTTCGTGCCGCCGCCCCACCTCCGAGGGAAGGGGCACCACCTGGGATACCGTCTCTGCTCGGGGAGGTTGCCAGCCTCGAACAGAGGGGGTGGACACGGTGGCCGGTCCGAAGGCACGTACGAATCGCGCCGCCGCACTGCACCGCCAGGCCGCTGCCACCGCGACGGCGGCCGCGAACATCCTCGACGAGATCCGGCCCGCCCCGGCCGACCAGCGACGGCAGTACGAGCTGGCCGGCCAGCTCCGCGCGGTGGCTGCGCTGGTGGCCCCCGGTTGGGCGGGGGACCCTCTGGAGATGCTGGCCGCTGATGCGCCGCCCGGTGAGGGCCCGCCGCTCTTCGTCCGGGTCGGCACCGCCGCGCCGCTGGACGACGCGCGCTTCCCCGCCCTGGTGCCGTTGGTCGGCACGGGTCACCTCAGCATCGACACCGACGTGCGGGACGCCCGCGTCGCCGGTCTGCTCCGCGCCGTGCTGCTGCGTTCGGTCGGGGCGACACCGGCCGGCGCGCTGCTGGTCCGCGCGGTGGACGCCACCGGCTCGACCCTCGCGCCGTTCGCCCCACTGGCGGACGCCGGTCTGCTCCCGCCGCCGGCGTCGGACGTGCCCGGGCTGCGAGCGGTGCTGACCGAGGCCGAGCAGTGGGTGGCCCCGGGTGCCAACGGGCGACGCCGGCATGACCGGACCCTGCTGCTGGTGTTCGCCGCCCTTCCCGAGTCGACCGCGCCGAGCGACCTGGCCCGGATCGAGGCGCTGGCCGAGCAGGGCCCGTCGGCCGGGCTGCACCTGGTGGTCGCCGGTTGGGCGGGTGCCGGCCCGTACGCGGACCGCCCGCCGCTGCCCCGGGCGACGACGCTCACGCTGCGCAACGCGTACGCGCTGCTCGGCGATCCGCCGGGCACCTCGTTCACCAGTCCCGGGGTGGACCCGCCGAACGGGCTGAACTCACCGGTCCTCGTCGAGCCGGACCCGCCGGCCGACCTGGTGGACGCGGTCTGCCGGCGGCTCGCCGCGGAGATCGAGGCGGGCTCCCGGTTGTCGCTCGCCAACGTGCTGCCGCTGACCGGCGACGTGCTCTGGTCGGCGGACTCGGCCGACGGGATGACGACCACGGTGGGCGACGCCGCCGGACGCCCGGTGCCGCTCGGGTTCACCGAGTTGACTCCGCACTGGCTGGTCAGCGGCCGCTCCGGCGGCGGGCGCTCGGCGTTCCTGACCAACGCCCTGCTCGGCCTGAGCGCGCGGTACTGCCCGGAGGAGCTGGCGCTCTACCTCGTGGACCTGGCCGACGGGGAGTCCTTCGTGGAGTTCCTCCAGACCGAGCGGGACCGGTCCTGGGTCCCGCAGGTCCGCGCGGCCGCGATGAGCGCCGACCGTGAGTACGTGCGGGATCTGTTCGCGCAGCTGGCGGCCGAGGTGCGCCGCCGCGAGGAGGCGGGACGCCGGGCCGGCGGGCAGCGCTTCGCCGAGCTGCGGCAGCACACCGCGCTGCCCCGCATCGTCTGCGTGGTCGACAACGTGGCGCTGCTCTTCGCCGAGCGGGACCGGCTCAGCGCCGACCTCGCGGCCCAGCTCGAAGCTCTGGCCCGGTCGGGGCGGACGTACGGCGTTCACCTGGTGCTGGCCGGGGCCGGGGATCTGGGGTTGGCGGGGCGGTCGGACGCCGGCCACCGGGACTCGCTGCTCGGGCAGTTCCCGGTCCGGGTGGCGCTGCCGGGCGGTGGCGCGGTCCTGGAACCCAGCAACGACTCGGCGGCCGGTCTGCCGCTGGGCAGCGCGGTGGTGAACACGGCCGGCGGGCTCGGCGGTCCGCGGGGCGCGGTACGCGGCCACGAGCGGTTGATCCGGTATCCGGACCCGCAGGACGAGCCGGAGACGGTGGAGCGGCTGCGTCACGAGCTCTGGTCGGCCCGGCCGGAGGGTTCCGCACCGCCTGTGGTCTTCGCCGGGTACGCCCGGCCGTTGCTGCGCAACGACCCCCGCTACCGGGCGGCGGCCGGGGGTCAGGCGCTCACGCCGGCCGCCCTGCTGGGCCGGGCGGTGGACGTGGCCCGGTCGACGGTGGTCGTACCGCTCGGTCCGGCGGCGGGGCGCAACCTCGCCGTCCTCGGGCCCGGGCCGGAGGCGGCCGCCCTGCTGGCCACCGCGGTCCGGAGCACCGCCGCGCATCACCGGCCGGGCACGGCCCGGTTCGTGGTCGCCGCCGCCGATCCGGCCTGCCGGCCGCTGGTGGAGGCGCTGACCGCCGAGCTGGCCGCCCAGCACGAGGCCACGAGCGTCGATGTCGCCGGCCTGCTCGGCGTCGCCATCGGCGCCGGGTCGTCCGGGAACGACACGGAGGAGGCCACACCGGCCGGTGGCCCGACGTACCTGGTGGTCTTCGGCGCGGGCCGGGCCGACGCCGAGGAGCTACCGGTCGAGCTGTTGCGGACGCTGCTGCGGGAGGGGCCGGCGACGAGTCGGCACCTGCTCGGCTGGTGGCGGGTGGTGCCGCCGTTCGCCGCCCTGCTCGGGCCGGAGGACGCCGTGGACAAGTTGGCCGCCGTGGTGGCGGTGGGTGTGCCGGGCGCCCAGCTCGCCAGTGTCTTCCACCGTCCGATCGAGTGGCGTCCGCGCCCGGGCCGGGCGGTGCTCTGGGACGGGCCGGACGAGCAGGGCCTGGTCCTGGTGCCGTTCGCCGAGGAGGAGCCGAGCGCATGAGCCGCAACGGGCGGAAGACGGCCACGGTCACCCGGGGCGAGGGGCAGAATCCGGCCGGGCCGGGCCGCCAGCGCACCGCGGAGCAGCAGGAGACGCTCCCGAAGCCGGTCGCGGCGGCTGACGCCGCGCTGGACGCCTGGCAGGACTACCTGGCGGCGGCCCGACAGTTGGACGGGGTGCGCCGGTCCGCCGCGGCCGCCGCCGGTGAGCAGGCCCGGTCGGTGCAGGCGGCCCGGGAGGAGTTGGCCGAGGTCCGTACCCGGCTGGCCGCGCAGCAGACCCGGTTGCGCGACCGGGGCGTACCGCAGATCTCGCTGGTGCCGTCGCCGCCGGAGCTGACCGAGGAGGCCCGCTCGATGACCGGCGGGCCGGCGGCCGTGCTGTCCGGGCTGCGGACCGCCCGTGACCGGGTCGACGCGGCGGACGGGGTACTGGTGGCGCGGCGTCCGCTCCGCCCGGGGAGCTGGCCCGCACGGCCGCGCAACCTGCTGGTCTACGGTCCGATCGCGCTGGTGGTACCGCTGATCCAGGTGGTGGTCTACGTCGCGACGGGTGCCGGTGCGGCGACCGTCGCCGCCCTGATCTGTGGCCTGCCGATGCCGGCGGTGGCGTTCGTGGCCGGGTGGATCGGTGTCGGGCGGCTCTTCCGGTCGACGGGCGCCGGCCGGGTGGACCGTACGTCCCGATTCGGCGCGCTGGTCTGCCTGGTGCCGGCGGTGCTGGTCACGGCGGGCCTGCTGCTCGCCATGCTGGCCGGCTGAAACCGCCGCCGGTCGGCGCGGGCGGGAACGGAACTGGCCGGCCGCCCTGGGTCCAGGTCGGCCGGCCGGGTGGTACGTCCTGTCAGCGGGGCAGGATCAGGGCCATCGCCTCGGCCCGGGACTTCGCGTCGTTCTGGAGCGTGCCACGCACCGCCGACGTGATCGTCTTGGCGCCGGACTTCTGGATGCCGCGCATGGCCATGCACATGTGCTCGCACTCGAGTACGACGATCACGCCCCGGGGTGCGAGCTTCTCCATCAGCAGGTCGGCGATCTGCGTGGTGAGCCGCTCCTGCACCTGCGGTCGGCGGGCGTAGACCTCGACCAGCCGGGCCAGCTTGGACAGGCCGGTGATCCGCCCGTCCGGGCCGGGGATGTAGCCGATGTGGGCGCTGCCGCGGAACGGCAGCAGGTGGTGCTCGCAGAGGCTCATCACGTCGATGTCCCGGACGATCACCAGCTCCTGGTGGTTGGCCTCGAAGGTGGTGCTGAGCACCTGGGCCGGGTCGACCCGCAGGCCGGCGAAGAGCTCGGCGTACGCCCGGGCCACCCGGGCCGGGGTCTGCCGGAGCCCGTCGCGGTCCGGGTCCTCCCCGACCGCGATCAGGATCTCGCGGACCGCCTTCTCGATCCGGGCCAGGTCGACGCTCTCCTCGACCGGGCCGCCGGTGAGCTTCCCGTTGATCAGCCGCGCGGCGATGTAGTCCAGCATGTCGTCGCCGGGCTCAGTCGCGGAGGCGGCCAGCCCCCGATGTTCGAGGCTGGCCGCCGGGTCCGTCGTGCTCAGTGCGTACCGTCCGAGTTGTTCGAGGCGTTGCCGCCGACCCCCGCCTGGGCGCCGTCGGCCTGGGCCTGCGCCTTGAGCGCCTCCTTCTCCGCCGGGGTGAGGACCGGCGGCTCGGTGGAGGGCTGGCGCTTACCGAAGCCGTTGTACGGCGCGAGCGGCGGTCGCTTGACCACCCGGGCGCAGATCCGGGCCATGTCGGCGGTGGAGAGGGTCTCCTTCTCCATCAGCTCGAGCACGATGTTGTCCAGGACGTCCCGGTAGTCGACCAGGATCTCCCAGGCCTCGTCGTGCGCCAGTTCGATGAGCGCCCGCATCTCGCCGTCGATCTCGGCGGCCACCGCGTCGGAGTAGTCCCGCTCGTGGCCCATGTTGCGGCCGAGGAACGGCTCGTCGCCGCTGGTGCCGTACTTGATCGCACCGAGCTTGGAGCTCATGCCGTACTGGGTGATCATCGCCCGGGCCAGCTGGGTGGCCTTCTCGATGTCGTTGCCGGCACCGGTGGTGGGCTCGTGGAAGACCAGCTCCTCCGCGGCCCGGCCGCCCAGCGCGTACGCCAGGGTGTCGATCATCTCGGCCCGGGTCTGGGTGTACTTGTCCTCCGTGGGGAGCACCAGGGTGTGGCCCAGCGAGCGACCGCGGGACAGGATCGTCACCTTGTGCACCGGCGCGGCGTGCGGCAGCGCCCAGGCGACCAGCGCGTGACCACCCTCGTGGTACGCCGTGATCTTCTTCTCCTGGTCGCTCATCACCCGGGTCCGGCGCTGCGGACCGGCGATCACCCGGTCGATGGACTCCTCCAGGGAGTCGTTGGTGATCGCCCGCTGGTCCTTGCGGGCGGTGAGCAGAGCGGACTCGTTGATCACGTTGGCCAGGTCGGCGCCGCTGAAGCCCGGGGTACGCCGGGCCACCGAGTCGAGGTCGACGTCGGGCGTGAACGGCTTGCCCTTGGCGTGCACCCGCAGGATGGCCTTGCGGCCCTCCATGTCGGGGGCGTCCACCGGGATCTGCCGGTCGAAGCGGCCCGGGCGCAGCAGCGCCGGGTCCAGGATGTCCGGCCGGTTGGTGGCGGCGATCAGGATGACGCCGCCCTTGGTGTCGAAGCCGTCCATCTCGACCAGGAGCTGGTTGAGGGTCTGCTCCCGCTCGTCGTGGCCACCGCCCATGCCGGCGCCACGGTGCCGGCCGACGGCGTCGATCTCGTCGACGAAGACGATCGCCGGAGCGTTCGCCTTGGCCTGCTCGAAGAGGTCACGGACGCGGCTCGCGCCGACGCCGACGAACATCTCGACGAAGTCGGAGCCGGAGATGGAGTAGAAGGGCACCCCGGCCTCGCCGGCGACCGCGCGGGCCAGCAGCGTCTTACCGGTACCGGGCGGCCCGAAGAGCAGCACGCCCTTCGGGATCTTGGCACCGAGGGCCTGGTACTTCGCCGGGTTCTGGAGGAAGTCCTTGATCTCGTGGAGCTCCTCCACCGCCTCATCGGCGCCCGCGACGTCGGCGAAGGTGGTCTTCGGCGTGTCCTTGGTGATCATCTTGGCCTTGGACTTGCCGAAGTTGAGCACCCGCGAGCCGCCGCCCTGCATCTGCGACATGAAGAAGAGCAGCAGAAGCACGAGCAGCACGATGGGGAGCAGGTTGACCAGCAGGCTCACCCAGATGCTGTCGGACGACACCTTCGTGTCGGCGGGACCGGTGATCCGGTTGGCCGCCTTGGCGTCGAGCACCTCCTGCCAGACCCGGCCGCCCACCTCGTAGGGGAACTGGGCCTCGATCCGGTCGGTGGTGGTGTCGCCGAACTTGGTCTTCTGGGCCAGCTTGAGCTGGAGCGTCTGCTCCTTGTCCTGGAAGACCGCGCTATCGATCTTGCTTGTGTGGAGTTGGTCCAGCGCAACGGAAGTGTCCACCCGGTGGTAGCTGGGTCCCGAGGTGAACAACTGACTGAGAACAACGGCGCCGAGGATGACCAGGATGATCCAGACCACCGGTCGGCGGAAGAAACGCGTACGTTCCATGCTGTTGTCGGGTGCCTGAGCGCCCGCATCCTCCTGATCGACGTCCTGACCGTCTGATTGGTGTCGCCGCCGGAGCGGCTGCCGGAGCCGCCGTGCGGGCCGGCCTCGACCGCCGAGGAGCGACAAATTGCCGCGCCGCGGTCATTCGACGGTACACCGTGTGCGCACGGAGTGAGCTTGCGAGCCCCGCACTCGACGCACGCCGGACATCGACGGCACGTCCCGTGGGCCGGGGCCCGCCAGCCCGCGCCATCCCGTACGACGGGACCGGGCGGAGACCGGCGTGGCGAGAAGTCCACTCCCGGCCACCCACGAACACCCGGTCGAAGCGGTCGAGGGGCCGGGCGCGGAGATGCCTCCACGCCACCGACGTACACGGTAGTCCGAACAGCTGAGAATCCGCTGAACGTCCGCTTGACGAGCGAGCCCTCTTCGAGCTCTCCCCGCCGGCCGCCGGACGGCGAGCTCAGCCGCGGGGCGCACTCGCCGTGCGATCCGGGTCGACGAGGGCCCGGCGTCGATGGGAGGAGGGCTCAGGAACGGGCGTAGACCTCCGGCTTGAGCACTCCCACGTAGGGCAGCTCCCGGTACCGCTCGCCGAAGTCGAGCCCGTAGCCGACGACGAACTCGGTCGGGATATCGAAGCCGACGTACTTGACCGGCACCGAGACCTTGACCGCGTCCGGCTTGCGGAACAGCGCGACGACCTCGACGCTCGCGGCCGAACGGGACTCCAGGTAACGCAGCAGCCAGGAGAGGGTGAGGCCGGAGTCGACGATGTCCTCGACCACGATCACGTGCCGGCCGGCGATGTCCCGGTCGAGGTCCTTGAGGATGCGGACGACGCCGGAGGAGGTGGTGCCCTGCCCGTACGACGAGACGGCCATGAACTCGAGCTCGGCGGGCGGGCCGTGGCGGCCCAGCGCCCGGGCGAAGTCGGCCATGAACATGACCGCGCCCTTGAGCACGCAGACCAGCAGGAGCCCGTCCTCGACGTGGGCGTGGTCCGCTGCGACCTGCTTGGCCAGCTCCGCGGTCTTCTCGCGGATCTGCGCCTCGGAAATGATCACGTGGTCGATGTCGGCGTCGTACCAGGAGCCGTCTGCCATGGCTCCTAGCCTGCCGTACGCCGACCGGCCCCCGTCGGCGGGGCCGCCCCTTTTGGCGCGGTCCCGCCCGGGATTTTCCGGTCGAATCAGACCAAGGGGCATCAGCAGGTACGGGAGTGCCAGCGACGCCCGGCCTCTGTCGGTTTCCAGTCGGCGGAGTCGCGGCTGTCGGCGGTGACGCCGGTCGCCCCGGCGACCGCGAGGACGATCAGGAACAGCACGAGGAACAAGAACTCCATGACGGCGCCCGCTTTCATCTGGTTGATATTGGTTTCGCCGCCGATGCGCATCGGATCTGAGCCCAGTCTGCGGCTTCTCTCCGAGCGGCGACAGTGGCAGGGATGCCACTGATCATCGATTTACTGCCACCCGGTGGGTTACCCTCGTCACATGCTCCGATCGGTAGCCGTCCTCGCCCTGGACCAGGTCGCCCCCTTCGAACTCGGCGTGCTCGCGGAGGTCTTCGGTACCGACCGGACGGCCGACGGATTTCCCGCCCACCG
Source organism: Micromonospora sp. 15K316 (assembly GCF_004348525.1). Taxonomy (GTDB): domain Bacteria; phylum Actinomycetota; class Actinomycetes; order Mycobacteriales; family Micromonosporaceae; genus Micromonospora. Next base: position 15,530 of record NZ_SMKG01000028.1, read on the forward strand.
CTTCGACGTCTGCAGCCCGGACGGCGCACCGGTGCGCACGTCCGCCGGATTCCAGCTGGTCCCGCACGCCGACCTCGGCCCGCTGGAGGACGCGGACCTGGTCGCGGTTCCCGCGCACGACCGGTGCGCCACCGTTCCCGAGCCGGTCCTGGAGGCGCTGCGCCGGGCCGACGCACGCGGCGCCCGCCTGCTCAGCGTCTGCTCGGGCGCCTTCCTGCTCGGCGCGGCCGGGCTGCTCGACGGGCGCGACTGCACCACCCACTGGCGGTACGTCGACGAGCTGCAACGGCTGCACCCGGCGGCCCGGGTCCAGTGCAACTCGCTCTACGTGGCGGACGGCCGGCTGCTGACCAGTGCCGGCACCGCCGCCGGTATCGACGCCTGCCTGCACCTGATCCGTCAGGAGCACGGCTCGGCCACCGCCACCCGGCTGGCCCGCCGGATGGTGGTGCCGCCGCATCGGGACGGCGGCCAGGCCCAGTACGTCGAGGCGCCGATCCCCCGGACGCCGCAGGCCCCCACCCTGGAGCCGGTCCTGGAGTGGCTGATCGGGCACCTCGAACACCCCGTCACCGTCGACGGGCTCGCGGCCCGGGCCGGCATGGCGCCCCGGACCTTCGCCCGCCGGTTCCGGGCCGAGACCGGCACCACCCCGCACGACTGGCTGACCAACCAGCGGGTGCTGCTGGCCCGGCGGCTGCTGGAGGAGACCGGACTCAGCGTCGAGGCGGTCGCGGACCGGGCCGGCTTCGGCGACGCGGCCACGCTGCGCCACCACTTCACCCGCCGGGTCGGCGCCACGCCGCAGAGCTACCGCACCACCTTCCGCGACCGCGCCCACGTCGACTGACCGGCCGGGCCGACCAGCTCGGCGACTCAGGCGGGCATGAGGCGATCGGCGCGACGCAGCACCCGCAGACCGCCCGGCAGGTACGCGGGGCCCTGCCCCCGCCACGCCGTGACCAGCGCGTTCAACGCCGCCACGTGACGGTGGGAGAGCGCGCTCGGCGGGGCGCCCAGCTCCCTCGCCCAGGCGTGCAGCACTCGACCCCGTACGGCGGGGGCGAGCGCGGCGAGCTCCGGCACGGCGAGCCCACCCGCCGGGTCACGGACCGCCGCCAGGGCCGCCTCGGCGAGGTCGTCGAGCGCGGCATTGTCCTCGGCGACCAACCCGGCCGTCCGGGCCAGCCCGTCCAGAACCCCGGGCCCGAGGGCGCGGACCAGCACGGGCAACACCTCGGAGCGAACCCGCGCCCGGGAGTACGCGGGATCGCTGTTGTGCGGGTCGACCCACGGCTTCAGGCCGAGCACGACACACGCCGCCCGGGTCTGCTCACGGGTGATCCCGAGCAGCGGGCGGAGCAGCGGCACCCCGGCCAGGTCCCGGCGGGCGGGCATCCCGGCCAGACCCCGGGGACCGGCACCCCGGGCCAGCGCGAGCAGCACCGTCTCGGCCTGGTCGTCGCGGGTGTGTCCGGTGAGCAGGGCGGCAGCGCCGTGCCGCACGGCGGCGGCCGCCAGCGCCTCGTAGCGAGCCTCCCGGGCGGCCGCCTCCGGGCCACCGGGCCGCCCGGCCACCTGCACCCGGACCAGCTCCACCGGAGCCAGTCCCAGCTCGCCGGCGAGCGCGGCCACCTCGGCGGCCCGTTCGGCGGAGCCCGCCTGGAGCCCGTGGTCGACCGTCACCAGGCCGGCACGGCGACCGAGGCGCGGCGCGACGAACGCCGTGGCGGCGGCGAGCGCCAGCGAGTCGGCGCCACCGGAGCAGGCGACCAGCACCGGCCCCTCCCCGGACAGGTCGGTCAGCGCGCGGCGCACCGCCACCCGGATCGCGGCCACCGGCGGAGCGAGTACGGCCACGGACGTACCGTCAGCCGGCCGACGGCAGCGGACCGGCGGGACCGTGCACCCGAGCCACCCAGGCGTCCGGGTCGCCCAGCTCGTCGATCCGGGGCAGGGTCAGCGGCGAGCCGAACACCTTGTTGAAGCCCTCCATGCCGACCCGCTCGACCACCCCGTGCACGAACTTGCGGCCCTCGGCGTACTGGCGCATCTTGACGTCCACCCCCAGCAGCCGGCGGATCGCCTTCTCCAGCGGGTTGCCGGCCTCGCGCCGGCGGTTGAACGCGGCCCGGATCCGATCGACGCTGGGAATGACCTGCGGGCCGACGCCGTCCATCACGAACTCGGCGTGCCCCTCGAGCAACGTCATCAGCGCGGTGAGCCGGTCCAGCACGGCCCGCTGCCCCGGCGTCTGGACGAGATCCAGCACGCTGGTGCGGCTCTCCGGGTCACGGATGGCGTCGGCGAGGGTGCCCACCCCGCGGCGCAGCCGATCCACCAGGTGTTCCTCCCCGGAGGAGGCGTCCACGAACGCCTGCACCTCGCCCAGGAAGTACGCCCGCATCCACGGCACGGCGGTGAACTGGGTCCGGTGGGTCACCTCGTGGAGGCAGACCCAGAGCCGGAAGTCGCGCGGGTCGGCGCCGAGCTTCCGCTCCACCTCGACGATGTTCGGCGCCACCAGCAGCAGCTGACCCGGGTCGCCGGAGAAGACCTCGTACTGGCCGAGCACCCGACCGGAGAGGTACGCGAGCACGGTGCCCGCCTGCACCCCGGTCAGGCGGGAGCCGATCGCCTCGGTGAGGGCGCCGGGCCGCTTGTCACCGCTGAGGCGCCCGACCAGCGGGCCGATCACCTCACGCAGCCCGGCGATGTTGGCCGCGGCCCAGTCGCGCCGATCGACGACCCGGACGGGCGGATGGCTCACCTGCGCCCGCAGACCCGTGTAGTCGGCCACGTGCCGGGCCGCCTCCTCGGTGAGTCGCCGCAGGTCACCGACCACCTCGGTGGCCTCGGCGTACGACACCCGGGGACCCGACTTGCCGAGCGCCCCCGCGGTGGCGGCGGCGAGATCCCAGTCCACGAACTGCGCCATGCACCCACCGTACCCGGGTGGGAACAGCCCGAACCGGGCCTGCGCGGCGCGCGGTCGGAGGGTGCCGCGTGTCGCCCCCCCTGGCACGGGGTGGGTCAGCGGCAGCCGCAGTTCGCCAGCGTGGCGGTGATCCGGTCCAGTGCCACCCGGGCGGAGTCGTTCCCGCCGTCGGGCACCCGGTCGGTGAGCACCGCGAAGGTGAGCAGCCGCCCGTCCTTCGTGGTGACCAGCCCGGCGATCGCGTTGACGCTGCTCAACGTCCCGGTCTTGGCGCGGACCACCCCGGCGCCACTCTCGGTGTCGGCCGTCTCGTACCGGTCGCTCAGGGTGCCGGACCAGGCGGCGACCGGCAGGCCGCCGAAGATCGCGGCCAGCTCGGGGCGGCTGCCGTTGCCGGCGAGCGTGATCAGGTCGGTGAGCAGTGACGGGCTGATCCGGTTGGAGCGGGACAGCCCGCTGCCGTCGGCGAGGGACAACTCGTCGGCGGGCAGGCCCAGCTCGCCGGCCACCTCGTCCATCGCGGCGCCCGCGCCGACGAACGAGCCGGGCTGGTTGCGGACCAGCGCGACCTGGCGGGCCAGGGCCTCGGCGATGATGTTGTCGCTGTCGGTGATCATGATGTCGACCAGTCGCACCAGCGGCATCGACTCGACAGTGCCGAGCTCGCTGCCCGGGGCGCCGGCCGTGGCGTCGGCCCCGGCGGTGGGCGCCGTGCCACGGGAGACCGCGCTGTTCGGCAGGCCGAGCAGCCGGGCGAACGCGCGTCCGGCGGTCAGGTCGGGCTCGGAGACCCGCACGGCCGCGTGGTTGCCCGCCTCGTGGTCCCGCTTGGCCCGCGCCACGTCCCGGCGCGCGCCGTCGGTCATCAATGCGGTGATGGGTGAGCCGTAGCCGCCGGTCGGAATGTCCTCGTCCCAGCCCGGCTCCAGGCCGGGGCCGGAGTAGAGGGACCCGTCGATGATCACCTTGGTCGGCTTGGCGCCGCCGAGCGCCTGCTCGACCTGGCCGGCCAGGTCGTCCAGCCGGGCCGCGCCCGGGTAGAAGCCGTTCTTGTCGACGGCCAGGGTGGGGTCGCCACCCCCGACGAGGACCACCTCACCCGGGTTCGCCCCGGCGACCACCCGGGTCGGGATGCGGTACCCGGGCCCGCGCGCGGCGAGCACGGTGACGCCGGTGACCAGCTTCGTCACCGAGGCGGGCACGGTGCCGTCGTCCGCGCCCCGGCCGAAGAGGGACTGGCCGGTGACCACGTCCGCCACCGAGACGTTCACCCGGTCGCCGAGGGCCGCCGCGCGGACCAGCGGGTCGAGCGCGGCGCGCACCCCGTCGGGCGTGGGCTCCGGCGCGTTCGGGTCGGCCCCGGCCAGGACTGCCGGTGGCAGCGGCTCCGGTGTCCCCGGCTCGGCCCGCGTCTCCTCGGCGCCGCCGCCGAGCCAGTCGGCGACCGGGCCGGGGCGGACCACCGCCACGCCCACCCCCGCGAGCACGAGCAGGAGCACGACGGCGAGCACCACCGGCAGCCGGCGACGGGGTGCGGGACCGGTCGGGCCCGCGGCGTCCGGGGGCACGCTCACCGGGCTGTCGGGAGCGCCGAGCCGGTCCGGACCGACCGGGACCGTGGGGTCGGTGGGAGCGGCGGCGGTCGGGGCGCCCAGCGCCGCCCCGGCGTACTCCTGGACGGCGGGCCGCTGCTCGCGGCTCGGGCCGGCCGGCGCCGGACTCGTCGGGATGCCGGAGGTCGGCGCCGGCCCCTCCGACTGGGTGTCGGGGAAGATCGGAGGGACCATGGGCCGCTCCGGTCCCACGACGGGGAATCGTCCCGTCGTGGGCGAGGAGGTCCCGGTGGGTGGTTGCCCCGCCGATGACGCCTGCTCCGGGGCCGGGTCGGAGGGGTGGGTGCCGGGAACCCTTACGCGCCCGGTGGCACCACCGGAACCAGATCGCCCCGTACCGCGTCCAGACCCCTCGTCCGGGCGGTAATGTGAATCTTCCCTCCCCACAGCCCCCTCCTTCCCCTGCGGAAATTGGCTTGGGTGACACTACTTCGGTCCGAACACTATGCGGCGGCCACGACCGGCGGGTGAATTCGCCCTCCGGCGGTGCCGGCGATTCCGTTGGCCAGCGTGGGCAAACGAGGGAGCGTGCACATGGATTTCGACGTCACGGTTGAGATCCCGAAGGGTCACCGCAACAAGTACGAGGTCGACCACAAGACCGGCCGGATCCGGCTGGACCGCACCCTCTTCACATCCACCCAGTATCCAGCGGACTACGGCTTCATCGAGGGCACCCTCGGCGAGGACGGCGACCCGCTGGACGCGCTCGTGCTGGTGCCCGAGCCCACCTTCCCCGGCTGCCTGATCCGCTGCCGCACCATCGGCATGTTCCGGATGACGGACGAGAAGGGCGGCGACGACAAGGTCCTCTGCGTCCCCTACGAGGACCCGCGCCAGGAGCACCTGCGCGACATCCACCACCTGGGCGAGTTCGACCGGCTGGAGATCCAGCACTTCTTCGAGGTGTACAAGGACCTCGAGCCCGGCAAGTCCGTCGAGGGCGCCACCTGGGTGGGTCGCACCGAGGCCGAGGCGGAGATCCGCGCCTCCTACCAGCGGGCCAAGGAGGCCGAGGAGCGCGGCGAAGGCCTGCACTGATCGCACCGAGACCCGGAACGGGCCCAGGGATCGCTCAACCGAGCAGCCCCTGGGCCCGTTCGTACAGGTCCAGCACCGCGCAGGCGACCGGCACCACGGCCACCACGAAGGCCGTGTCGGCCAGGTCGGCGACCCGGCCGAGGTACGGCGAGACCGGACGACGGGCGTACGTGGTACCGGCGCTCACGGCGAGCAGGGCCAGCGCCACCCCGGTGGCGGCCAGCCCGAGCCGTGCCGTGTCACCGGCCCGGTCGGCGAGGACGGCGCCGAGCACCGCGTACCCGGCCAGACCACCGATCACCGGTGGCACCCGGTGCCGGAGCGCCACGAAGAGCCGGGAGCGCAGCAGCAGCACGGCGGCGGTGACCGCGACCAGTACGGCGCCGGCGACACCACCGGTGACGGCCAGCACCACCGCCGCCGCCACGGCCAGCACGGCGTGCCCGAGCAGCATCCCGGTGAGCATCTCCTCGGTGCGGGCCACCGCGGCGTACACCCGGCCCCGATCGGGCAGGTCGCGCACCGGCGCGCCGTCCTCACCCGCCGTCGGCAGGGTGATCGGCGGCAGTGGCAGCTTGCCGAGCCGGATCGCCAGCAACGGGATCACCCCGACGGCGAAGACCAGCACGCAGAGCAGCACCGCGGCGGCAGCGGACGGGCCGAGCGCCAGCCCGACGAGGGCCGCCGGGGCGCCCGCCAGCCCGACCGTCGCGCCGGCCACGAAGACGCGAAGCCGGCTGGCGACCCCGAGCAGGCCGAGCACCGCCGCCAGCAGCAGGGCCACCGTGCCGGCCAGCACCTCCGCGGCGCCGACCCAGCGCAGCGGCCCGAACGGACCGACCGGGTCGCCCGAACCGACCGCCAGCGCGCCGGCCGCGGCCGCGTACGGCAGCGCGTAGCCGCCGAGCGTCGCGGCGCTCACCCCGTCGCCGTGCGCCCGGGAGGCGATCGTTCCCGCGACGAGCAGCAGCAGCGCCCCGGCGGCCGCGGCGAGCCAGCCAGCCCGGTGTTGCGGGCCGCCACCGAGCAGGGCGAGCAGCCCCACGGCGAGCGGCACACCGGCACCGGCCAGTACGACAGTCCGGGTGGCCGCCGTCGACCACGCCCCGCCCCGGCGCCGCGCACCGTCCACGATCGCCTCGACCACGTCGTCGTACTCCAACTCGGGCCAGTGGGCGCGGGCCGGGACCAGGTGCAGCACCTCACCGTCGCGGATGCCCTGCGGATGCAGTCCCTGGGCGGTCGACAGCGGCGCGCCGTCGGTGCGCCGCAACACCCAACCCCCGTGCCGTTCGCCGTCGTCGGCCAGCCCGACACCCGCGTGGCGCAGCACGTCCGGGAGCAGCTCCGCCAGCGGAACCTGCTCCGGCAGGGCGACGTCGAGCCGACGTCGCGGGGCGTTGATCGTGACGCGGGCCAACCCGGATGACATCGGCCTGTCTCCATATCGAACGGGATCGGTGGCTGCGCGGACGACAGGACTTTACCTACGATGAGCCAGCTTCGGGTTACCGAGCGTCGTGGAAGGAGGGTCCGTGGCCACCGTCGTCGTCAAACGGCCGCCCCGCCGACCGGCACCGGAGATCCCGGTCGGCGAGTTGCCCGTCGAGGCCCCACCGGAGATCCCATCGGTGGCCGGCGGCCGCTGGCAGCAACTACTCATGCTGCTGCCCATGCTGGGCGGCACCGTGGCGATGGCGATGATGTTCGGGCGCGGCGGCGGCGCCTACTCGTACGTGGTGGGCGCGATGTTCGGGCTCTCCTCGCTGGCGATGCTGGTGACCTCGTGGGGCAGCGCGTCCGGTACGCCACGGAAGTCGGAGATGATGGCGGCCCGCCGGGAGTACCTGCGGCACCTGACCGCCCTGCGCCGCCGGGTCCGGGAGACCGCCGGACGGCAGCGGGAAGGGCTCTACTACCGGCATCCCGACCCGGAGCGGCTCTGGTCGACCGTGACGAGCCACCGGGTCTGGGAGCGCCGCCCCGGCGATCCGGACTTCGCGGTGGTACGGGTCGGCGTCGGCCCGCAGACCCTCGCCACCCCGCTGGTGCCGCCCGTGACCCGGCCACTGGAGGAGCTGGAGCCGATGACGGCCGGTGCCCTGCGCCGCTTCCTCGACGCCTACTCGGTCGTGCCCGATTTGCCGGTGGCCCTCTCGCTGCGCAGCTTCGCCCGGGTCTTCGTACGCGAGGTCACCGTCCCCACCACCGGCGACGACCCCGGCACCGCGCCGGCGGCGGACGGCGGCCCCGCGCGGGGTGCGTCGGCGCGGGCGGTGGTGCGGGCGGTCCTCACCCAGCTGGCGGTCTTCCACGCCCCGCAGGAACTGCTGATCGCGGTCTGCGCCGGGCCGGAGCGGCGGGCCGCCTGGGAGTGGGTCAAGTGGCTGCCGCACGCCCAGCATCCGGACCGCACCGACGCCCTCGGTCCGGTGCGCCTGGTCACCAGCTCCGCCGCGGAGCTGGAGCAGCTGCTCGACGAGGTGCTGGCCAGCCGCTCCCGGTTCAGCCCGGCCGGCCCGGCGACGGACGGGCCGCACGTGGTGGTCGTCCTCGACGGCGGCGACCTCACCGGCGCCACCGACATGACCGGGGACAGCGGGATCGACGCGGTCACCGTGCTCGACCTGGACACCCCGCCGCCCCGGCTGCTCGACCGGTACGCGCTCCTGCTCGACCTGCGTGACGGGCGGCTGCACTCGTACGCGGCGCAGGGACACGCCGAGGTGGGCGCCCCGGATCAGCTCGACCGGGCCGACGCCGAGGCGGTGGCCCGACGGCTGGCCCCGCTGCGCCTCGCCGGCACGGCCCGCGGCCCGGACGCCCCGCCGCACGCCGAACCGGGGCTGCCCGAGCTGCTCGGCCTCGGCGACCCGGAGGGCTTCACCGCCGAGCAGGGCTGGGCGCCCCGGCCGGCGCGGGACCGGCTGCGGACGCCGATCGGCGTGGGCACCGACGGCGGAACCGTCGAGCTGGACCTCAAGGAGTCCGCACAGGACGGCATGGGCCCGCACGGGCTCCTCATCGGCGCGACCGGCTCCGGCAAGTCCGAGCTGCTGCGGACACTGGTGCTGGGGCTGGCCGCCACGCACAGCTCCGAACAGCTCAACTTCGTGCTCATCGACTTCAAGGGCGGGGCCACCTTCGCCTCGTTCGACCGGCTGCCGCACACCGCCGCCGTGATCACCAACCTGGAGGACGCCCTCCCGCTCGTCGACCGGATGGTCGACGCCATCAACGGCGAGCTGATGCGCCGGCAGGAGCTGCTCCGCCGGGCCGGCAACTTCGCCGGCGTACGGGAATACGAGCGGGCCCGGGCCACCGGCAGCACCCTCCCTCCGCTGCCGTCCCTGCTGCTGATCTGCGACGAGTTCTCCGAACTGCTCTCCGCGAAGCCGGACTTCATCGACCTCTTCGTGCAGATCGGCCGGTTGGGACGGTCGCTCGGCGTACACCTGCTGCTCGCCTCGCAGCGGCTCGAGGAGGGGCGGCTCCGCGGGCTCGACACGCACCTGTCGTACCGGATCGGCCTGCGTACCTTCTCCGCGCTGGAGTCCCGGACGGTGCTCGGCGTGCCGGACGCCCACGAGCTGCCCCGCACCCCGGGCCACGGCTACCTGCGCTTCGGCACCGAGCCGCTGGTCCGGTTCAAGGCCGCGTACGTCTCCGGCGCGCTGCCCCGGCGCGGCCCGGCGGCGGGTCCCGACGTGGACGGGCCACCTCGCCTGCTCAGCTTCGACACCCACTTCGTGCCGGTGCCCGAGCCGGGCGCCGAGACCACCCCGACGTCCGAGGAGGAGGGCCGGGAGAGCCTGCTGGACGTGCTGGTGGGGCGGCTGGCCGGCCAGGGGCCGCCGGCCCACCGGGTCTGGCTGCCTCCGCTCGACCAGCCACCGGCGCTGGACGAGCTGCTCGGCCCGGTCGGCGCGGATCCGGCGCGCGGTCTCAGCGCCGGCAACCCGGAGCTGCACGGCGCGCTCGGCGTTCCGGTGGCCGTGGTGGACAAACCCTTCGAGCAGCGCCGTGACCTGCTCTGGCTGAGCCTCGACGGGGCGGCCGGGCACGTGGCGGTGGTCGGCGCCCCGCAGAGCGGCAAGTCGACGGTGCTGCGGACGCTCATCTGCGCGCTGGCGCTCACCCACACCCCGGCGGAGGTGCAGGTCTACTGTCTGGACTTCGGCGGCGGTGGACTGGCCGCGCTCCGCGATCTGCCGCACGTCGGCGGGGTGACCGGGCGGGCCGACCCGACCGCAGTCCGTCGCACCGTCGGCGAGGTCACCACCCTGCTCACCGAGCGGGAGCGCCGCTTCGCCGAGCTGGGCGTCGAGTCGATGGCGGCGTACCGGCGGTGGCGCAGCGGGGCGGCCGGCGTCGGCCGGCCGGACGTCGACCCGTTCGGCGACGTCTTCCTCGTGGTGGACGGGTGGACGACGCTGCGCGCCGAGTACGACGATCTGGAGCCGCTGATCACCGACCTGGCGACCCGGGGGCTCTCCTACGGGGTGCACGTGGTGACGACCGCGCTGCGCTGGCTGGACTTCCGCCCCGCCATCCGGGACCTCTTCGGGTCCCGCCTGGAGCTGCGCCTCGGCGACCCGAACGACTCGCTGGTGGCCCGCCGGGCGGCCGCGAACGTGCCGGAGAAGGCTCCGGGCCGGGGCGTCACCGCGGAGGGCCTGCACTTCCTGACGGCGCTGCCCCGGCTCGCCCACGCCGACACCGCCGACCTCGTCAAGCAGGTCGCTGATGCGTGGAACGGTCCACCCGCGCCCCGCGTACGGCTGCTGCCGCCGGTGCTCCCCTACGCCGACCTGGACCTCACGGCGGCGACCGGGTTGCGGCTGCCCGTCGGGATCGCCGAGGCCGACCTGCGACCGGTGGCGCTCGACTTCGCCGCCGAACCGCACTTCGTGGTCTTCGGTGACGCCGAGTGCGGCAAGTCCTCGTTCCTGCGGGCGCTGGCCGCCACCATCACCGCCCGGTTCACCCCGGAGCAGGCCCGGGTGATCCTCGTCGACTACCGGCGCAGCCTGCTCGGCGCGATCGCGACGGACCATTTGATCGGCTACGGCACCGCGGCCGCGCACACCACCGACCTCGTCGAGTCGGCCGCCGGCTACCTCGCCCGCCGGATCGCCGGCCCCGAGGTCACCCCCGAGCAGCTACGCGACCGTTCCTGGTGGTCGGGGCCGGAACTGTTCGTGCTCGTCGACGACTACGACCTGGTGGCGACGGGGCCGGCGAACCCGTTGCGCGCGTTGGAGGAGTACCTTCCCCAGGCTCGGGACATCGGCCTGCACCTGGTACTGGCCCGCCGCTGCGGCGGCGCCGCCCGCGCCCAGTACGAGCCGATCGTCCAGCGTCTGCGGGAGCTCGCCACGGCCGGTCTGGTGATGACCGGCAGCCCCGACGAGGGGGCGCTGGTCGGGCCGGTCCGCCCCGGTCCGCTGCCACCCGGGCGTGGTCGGCTGGTCACCCGGCGGGAGGGCGTACGCCTGGTCCAGCTGGCACACCTGGCGGTGCCGTGAACCGTGTCCTGCGGATCGTCCCTCGAACGGGCCGGGAACCGGTAATCTCCGATCGTTGTGGTTCCGCTGGCGATGAATGGCTGAGGATGTGACTGGGGTTCGGCGCAGCTGCCCGGCAGCGGGTCGACGGACCGCCGGCCGGGCACTGCTCGGCGTGACGGCGGCCGTCGTCGCGGTGGCCGGTCCCGCGGTGCCCGTGGCGGCGGCTCCGGCGCGCGCGAACCCGGTCGCCGCCACCCCGTTGGCGTACGCGCCGGGCGAGGCGCCGGACCGGCCGGACCAGATCCGCGACGAGCAGTGGCAGATCGACGAGTTGAACGCGGCCACCGCCTGGCGCACGTCGACCGGGCGCGGGGTGACCGTCGCCGTCGTCGACTCCGGAGTGGACGCCACCCATCCCGACCTGGCCGGGCAGGTGCTGCCCGGGTACGACCTGGTGTCTCCGGGCGGCAGCGAGCAGGCGGACCCGGTGGGCCACGGCACCACTGTCGCCGGACTGATCGCCGGCCGGAAGGACGACAAGCGGGGCGTGGTCGGCCTCGCGCCGGACGCACGCATCCTGCCGGTCCGCGTCCTCGACGACGAGAACCGCTACGACGACGCGCTCATCGTGGCGCGCGGCGTGCGGTGGGCGGTCGACCACGGCGCGCGGGTGATCAACCTGTCGCTCGGCGGCAGTGGTGACAGCCCTGCGCTCGCCGCCGCCCTGGACTACGCCTTCGCCCGCGACGTGGTGGTGGTGGCCTGCACCGGCAACGTCGCCAGCTCGACGACGACCGACGTCTGGTATCCGGCCCGGGAGCCGGGGGTGATCGCGGTCGCCGGCCTGGAGCGCAACAGCGAGAACCTCTGGTCCGGCTCGATCACCGGCCGCGCCGCGGTGCTCTCCGCGCCGGCCACCGGGCTCGTCGGCGCCCGCCCCGGCGGCTACTGGCGGGTGCAGGGGACCAGCTTCGCCGCGCCGCTGGTGTCCGCCACCGCAGCCCTGGTCCGGTCCCGCTATCCGCAGATGTCGGCCGGCGACGTCGTGAACCGGCTGATGTCGACCGCTCGCGACCTCGGCCCCACCGGGCGGGACGACCGCTTCGGATTCGGCCTCGTCGACCCGGTGGCGGCGCTCTCCGCCGACGTGCCGCCGGTGGCCGGCAACCCGCTCGACGACAACGACTCCCCCGGCGTGGCCGGTTTCGGGCCGGCGCCGGGCCTCACCCAGGGCGACGATGCGGCCCGCATCGGTGACGCGCTCGGCTTCAACGCCCCACAGCAGCAGACCCGGTGGACAGCCCGCCCGGCCGGCGGCGAGGACGACTCCGAGCCGGAGCGGTTCTGGGCGGGGGCGGCGCTCTTCGTCGTCCTGCTCGCCGGGGCGGCGTTGCTGCTTCGCCGGTTGCGCCACCCGCACCGCTGAGGCGGTGGGGGCTGATCGACCGTCCGGTCGGGTAGAACGGATGCCATGAGTACGACCGGTCCGCGCATCCTCGTTCCCGGCGCCGGGACGTCCTGGCGGCGACGCCGACTCGATCCGGCCCAGCCGCGCGGACTGCGCCTGACCCTGGCCGTGGCGGCCGTGTTCCTGGTGCTGGTGCCCTTCACCTCGCTCGCCCTGCTCGTGCTCGGGGCGTGGCCGCCGCTGCACCGGCTGGACACCGCGGTGACCGGGGCGCTGCACGACCATGCGCTGGAGCACCCGGGTTGGGTACGGCTGACGGGGATCTGGACCGACGTCTTCGCGCCGATGCCGCTGCGCGCCGCCGCCCTGGCGCTCGTGGTCTGGCTGGTCCGCCGGGACGCCCGCCGGCTGGCTCTCTGGGTCGTGGTGACCATGCTGCTGGGCGGGCTGCTCGGCCCCCTGCTCAAGCTGCTCGTCGGCCGGAACCGGCCGGAGCTGCTCGAACCGGTCGCCCGGGCCGCAGGGTACGCCTTCCCCTCCGGGCACGCGCTCAACGCCGCGCTGGCCGCCGGAGTGCTGCTGGTGGTCTTCCTGCCGTTGGCTCGTCAGCCGGCGCGACGCGCGGCTCTCTGGGCCACGGCCCTGCTGGTCGCCGTGTTGACCGGAGCGAGTCGGGTGGCCCTCGGTGTGCACTGGACCAGCGACGTGGTCGCCGGGTGGCTGCTCGGTGCGGCAGTCCTGGCCGCCACCGCGGCCGGCTTCACCGTCTGGCGGCACACCCCACAGCTCTCCGAGCAGCCGCCCCCGCCGCCCCGCTCGTAACGACAGCTTCCGGGAACGAGTGCCCTCCGCCGCGCCGCTGGCCGCTCTTTCCGGGCGCGATTTCCCTCCGCCGGCGCCGACGGCCACTCTTTCCGCGAATCAGGCCCCTCCCGGCCGACGGCGCGAAGGCGCGGGGGTGGGTCAGGTGCACTCGCCGGTGTCCACGGGGCGGGTGCGCTCGGCGCCGGCCAGGGCCACCGGGCGGGCCTCCGCCGAGGTCACCGCGAAGCCGGTGTTGGGGTCGTCGGCGGCCGCCGCGAAGATCACCCCGAGCACCAGCCCGTTCGACGAGACCAGCGGCCCGCCGGAGTTACCGCTGCGGACCAGCGCGCGGATCGTGTAGATCTCCCGGGTCACGTCCCCCGACGAGTAGATGTCGGGCCCGGTGATCCGGTCCACGTCGCGGATCCGGGCGGACTGGGCGTTGTACGGCCCGTCGAGCGGAAAGCCGAGCACGATGGCGTCCGCGCCGGTGCCCGCGTTGCCGGCGGCGAACCGCATGGACGGGCCGGGGAGCCCCGGCACGTGGAGCACGGCGAGGTCCCGGTCGGGGTCGTAGACGACCACTTCGCCGTCGTACCGGTCGCCGCCGAGCTCCACGGCCACCGAGCGGGTGCCGGCGACGACGTGGGCGTTGGTCATCACCCGGTCGTCGGCGTACACGAAGCCGGAGCCCTCGATGCGGCGTGAGCAGCTCGGCGCGGAGCCGAGCACCTTGACCACGGAGCGCTGTCCGTTGACCACCACCTGCGAGCCGGCGAGCGCCGGGTCGGGCGGCTCCACCTGCCGTGCCCGGGTGGGCGCGAGGTCGCCGAAGACGTCGGGGAAGCCGTTCGTGTCGACGGTGTCCCGCAGCGCGGTGGAAAGCCGCTGCGCCTGGTCGGGCAGGACCCGGTCGACCACGTTGAGCAGGGCGCTGTTGCGCACGGAGGAGGCCAGCCAGGGCAGTGAGGACGAGCCGAGCGGCACCGCGACCAGCCAGGCGACCAGCAGGACCGCGAAGAGGGAGACGAACGCGCCGCCGACGTCGTCGATCTTGCGGAAGACGCGGCCGGTGATCGCGGCCCGGAGGTTCGAGCCCAGCCAGCCGGCGAGTGCCTGCCCGGCCACGGCGAGGCCGAAGACGGCCACCAGCGAGATCAGCACGCGGGTGCCGCTGTCGACGAACTGGCGGGCCAGTATCGGCCCGGCCTGGAGCCCGATCAGCGCGCCGAGGAAGAACCCGGTGAACGACAGGATCCCGATGACGAAACCCTGGCGGTATCCGCTGATCGCGAACACGAGCATGAGCATGAGCAGGACGAGATCGACGGCGGACACGGGTCAAGCGTACGGGCCGGCGGCCCGTCGGATGACCATCGCTTGCGGAAGGTGACCGCGTGATCAGCGTACGGGTGTCTCGTCGACCTCGTCGGTGCCCGCGGAGGGGGCCGGTGTCGCCCCGGTGGGCGGCAGGTCGACCAGCCGCCCCGGTGACCAGGGGCGCGACCAGCCGCCCAGGTCGAGCAGGGTGCTCAGCACCCCGGCGGTGAAGCCCCAGACCAGCATGCCGCGTACGGCGAAGGCCGGGCCGATCCAGCCGCTCGGGTGGCGTACGCGCACCCGGTTCGCCGGGTCCACCAGCTCGGCGATCGGCAGCCGGGCCACGTGCGCCACCTCGGCGGGCTCGCAGGGGCGCACCGGGTGCGGCGCGTGCCACCAGGCGAGTACGGGAGTCACCACGAATTCGCTGACCGGGATCCAGAGCTTCGGCAGTTCGGCCAGGACGGTGACGCTGGCCGGGTCGAGGTCGACCTCCTCGTTCGCCTCCCGCAGGGCGGTCGCCCGGGCGTCGGTGTCCTCCGGGTCGGCCGCCCCACCGGGGAAGGCGGGCTGGCCGGCGTGGGTCCGCAGGGTGGCCGCCCGTTGCAGGATCAGCACGTCCGGGCCGGTGCCGGGCTGCTCGCCGAGGAGCACCAGCACGGCGCTCTCCCGCCCGCCGCTCTCCGGCGTGACCAGCCGGGTGAAGTCCTCGGCCCGGGCCGTGCCGACCCGGGCGAGCAGTGGCGCCATCCACTGCGGCGGTCTCCGGGTCACGCCGGCACCGCCACCCCGAGGTGTTCCCGGACCAGCTCGCCGAGGCGCGCGTCGTCCAGCGCGCCGGAAGCGTCGGTGTGCACGACCCGCCCCTGCGCGTCGACGAGGAGGGTGAGCGGGAAGGCGTTGCGGTTCAGCGCCCGTTGCAGCGCCGTGCCCTGGTCGACCAGCATCGGGAAGCCGACGCCGAGGTCCTCGCCGATGGACTGGGCCGCGCTGCGGCTGTCCTGGCCGTTCACCCCGATCACGTGGAGCCGGTCACCGGCCCGCTTGCTCAGCCGCTGGAAGGCGGGCAGTTCCTTGCGGCACGGCGGGCACCAGGACGCCCAGATGTTGATCACTGCGGGGCCGCGTACGTCGCGGAGGGCGACCGGTGCCCCGCCCGTGAAGCAGGAGAGGGTGAGCGCGGGCAACGGGTCCCCCGTGCCGCCGGTCGGATCGGCGGCGTCGGGTGTCGCCGTACCGGAGGTCGGGGTGGCGGCGGCCACCGGGGTGGTGAGTTTCGCGCAGTCCTCGAACGGTGACGGCCGCTCGGCCCGGGGCCGCGACGGCGTGGCGGCCTCCTCGGCGCCGGTGGCGGTGCAGGCCGCAGTGCCGGCCAGCAGCAGCGGCAGGAGCAGGGCGATGATCCGGCGGTTCACGGCACCTCCGCGCTGACCGCCTGGGCCGGCACCAGCTGCGGATCGATCCCGGCGGCGACCGCCAGGTCGCGGGCCCGGGGCCCCTTGAGCAGCTTGACGGCGGCCGTCGGCTCGGTCGGTCCGGTGCCGTACGACGGACAGAGCCGCGCCAGCGTGCAGGCCCCGCAGGCCGGCTTGCGCGCGTGGCAGACCCGACGGCCGTGGAAGATCACCCGGTGCGAGAGCATGGTCCAGTCGCGCTTCTCGTAGAGCGCGCCAATCGCGTGCTCGATCTTGACCGGGTCGGTCTCGTTGGTCAGCCGCCAGCGGTGCGTCAGGCGCTGGAAGTGGGTGTCGACGGTGATCCCGGGCACGCCGAACGCGTTGCCGAGGATGACATTCGCGGTCTTGCGCCCGATTCCGGGCAGCGCCACCAGGTCGGCCATCCGGCCCGGCACCTGGCCGTGGTGGCGCTCGACCAGCGCCTGCCCCAGCTTGATCAGCGAGTCGGTCTTGTTCCGGTAGAAGCCGGTCGGCCGGATCAGCTCCTGCATCTCGCCCCGGTCGGCGGCGGCGTAGTCGGCGGCCGTCGGGTAGCGCGTGAAGAGCTTCGGGGTGACCTCGTTGACCCGCTTGTCGGTGGTCTGCGCGGAGAGGATCGTCGCGACGGCCAGCTCCAGCGCGTCGGAGTGGTCCAGTTCGCAGTGCGCGTCGGGGTGGGTCTCGGCGAGCACCCGGCCGATCCGCCGAGCGCGTCGCTTGCGCCCGAGGTCGGTCTCGTCGACACCGGGAGAGCTACGGGTCACGACGGCCAGCCTACGTCGCCGCGCGGGCTCCTTCCGGGCCCACGCCCCGGAGCACCTAGCTTGGATCAAGCGGGCTGATCTTGCCGGCGGCGTCGAAGCGGGCCCCGGTCTTCGGGAAGTCGCCGCGGGTGAGCTGCTTCACCAGGCCCAGGCCCCGACCGTCCGGGTCCATGGTCGGCTTGCCCGCCCCGTTCATGTACGTCGAGGTGAACGAGCCCCCCGCCCAGCTGCCGTCGCGGCGCAGCGACACCTTGAGGACGCCACCCCAGCCGAGCCGGCCGTTGTTGCTCAGCGAGCCGCCCCCGCCCGCGAAGTTCCCCAGGCTGTAGGCGATGAGCCGGCCCTTGTAGAACTCCATCCCGCGCAGCACGTGCGGGCCGTGCCCGACGATCAGGTCGGCCCCGGCGTCGATCATCGCCTTCGAGAACGTGACCGGATCGCCCCGGTTCTCGCCGAGGAACATCTCGGTGCCGGGCCGGACCCGCGTCTTGTCCGAGCCTTCGGCCCCCATGTGCACCTGCACGACGACGAGGTCGGCCAGGGTGGCCGCCTTCGCCACGACCCGCTTCGCGGCGGCGATGTCGACGAGGCTGTTGGACCAGACGTACGACGAGAAGCCCGCCACCGCGATCTTGACGCCGTCGGCCTCGACGACGGTGATCTGATCCGGTGCGCCGGTGTGCGCCAGGTCGTACTTCTCGAGGGCCCGCTGGGTGTTCCGGTAGCCCTTCGGGCCGTAGTCGTAGCCGTGGTTGTTGGCCTGGTTGAGCAGGTCGAAGCCGGCTTCACGCAGGTGGGCCGCGTACTCGGGCGGGGCCCGGAACTGGAAGCAACGGGTGGAGTCCGCCCCGCACTTGCCGGTGCCCGTGTCGACCGTCAGCGGCTCCTCCAGGTTGCCCATCACCACGTCGGCGGCGAGCGCCTTGGTGACCGAGTTGAAGAAGCCCTTGCCGCCGTTGGCGGGCAGCCGGTTCGGGGCGTTGCCCATGATGATGTCGCCGGTCGCGGAGAGCGAGACGACGCCGTCCTCGGCGGCGGGGGTGCCACTCGCCGGTGGGGTGACGCCGGGCACCGGCGTACCGGGGGCGCCACCGCCCGCACCGGGCTGCCAGACCGGGGAGGTGGCCGGCCCGCCACAGCCGGCCATGAGCACGGCGAGCAGCCCGCCGAGGACGAGGGTGGTCCGGCGGCGGCGCGAGGGGTGGGCGGCACCGTACATCGTCCGCGACCCTACCGGGCAGGTTCCACCGAAACGACGGCCGATCGGCCGGAAGTTCAGCCGTTCAGCCGGTCCGACCAGGGCACGACGGTGCGGGAGCCGCCGGCGAGCACGGCGGCGTGCACCGCGCGGGCGAGTGGTGCCCCCCACGTCGAGCGGGGCCCGCCGTAGGCGAACTCGGGACCGTCGGCGGGGCAGAGCACGGCGACCGCGTCCGTCGGGGTGCCGGTGGCGGCCAGACCCAGTTCCGAGATCGCCTGCGCCTTCGCCTCGGTCGCGGTCGCCACCGCGTTGACCAGTGCGGCGTCGCCGAGCCGGGCCGGCACGTGCACCACGATGTTGACCGTGCCGACCCGCTCGCCGAGCACCTCGGGTGCCGACTCGGCGGCCCGGACGGGGGTGCCGAGACCGACGGTCGCCCAGGCCCGCACGCCGCCGTCGGTCCGGGCGACCACCTCGGCGACGTCGACGCCGGTCAGCAGCCCCACGCCGGGCCCGTCGAGCCCGAGCCCGTGGGCGAGCGCGGCCAGGTGGTCGGCCGGCTCGTCCCGGTCATACGACATCGGCACTGTCGCGTTCACGACCCAGTGCCGTACGCCAATCCCGCCGCCCAGCGACGCGCTGCTCACGGCGCGTAGCGGCGTGGCGGCCCGCCACACCAGCATCGGAACGTCGAGCCCGTCCTCGTGGCGGGTGGTCAGCAGCGGCTCGCTCAGCACGCGGTGACCCTACGGGCCGCCGGCCAGGGTGACGGCGGCGGTCGGCTGTCGGCGTCCCCGCTGGTCAGGCGGAACGGGCGGATTACGCCCAACGATCACGTTTCCAGGGGCGACCTCTGATTCCGGCTCACGTGCGCCTAGACTTGTCGGCGCGCGAGGGACCAGCGGACGGCGGACCCGGCCGAGGGACGGCAACGCGCAACCGGAGGTGCGCGATGGACGAGGTACTGGCCCGCAGCGGGATCTTCCAGGGTGTCGACCCGGAGGCTGCCGAGGCGCTCGCCAAGGAGATGGAGACGATCGAGGTCCGCAAGGGCGAGGTCGTGTTCAACGAGGGCGAGCCCGGCGACAGTCTTTACATCCTGCTGTCCGGCAAGATCAAGGTTGGCCGCCGCGCGGCGGACGGCCGGCAGAACCTGATCGCGGTGATGGGCCCGTCGGACATGGTCGGCGAGCTGTCACTCTTCGACCCGGGCCCCCGCACGGCGACGGCCACTGCGGTGACCGACACCCGCCTGGTCCGGCTGCGCAAGCAGGCGCTGCGGCCGTGGCTGGCCAACCGGCCGGAGATCGCGGAGCAGCTGCTCCGGGTGCTGGCCCGCCGGCTGCGCCGCACCAACGACTCGCTGGCCGACCTGATCTTCACGGACGTGCCGGGCCGGGTGGCGAAGAACCTGCTCCAGATGGCGGGGCGCTTCGGCACTCGTGACGGCGGTGTGCTGCGGGTGACCCACGACCTCACCCAGGAGGAGATCGCCCAGCTCGTCGGCGCCTCCCGGGAGACGGTCAACAAGGCGCTGGCGGACTTCGCCTCGCGGGGCTGGCTGCGCCTGGACGGCAAGAGCATCATCATCCTGGACCCGGAGCGCCTGGCCCGCCGCGCACGGGTCTGAGCAACCCGTCGGGGCGCTCGCCCTGTCCCGGAGCATTCGGCCCGGACCGCCCCTCGCGGTCCGGGCCGCTCCGCGTCCGCCGCGGCAGAGAGGGCCCCGTCTGCCCGAGGCAGAAAGGCTGGACGCCGGCCTCGGCGCGGCGGGAGGGTGGACCGATGGTGAACCGGGTCGCCGTCCTCTCCGACATCCACGGGGTGCTGCCCGCGCTGGAGGCCGTGCTGGCCGAGCCGGACGTGGCCGCCGCCGATTTGATCGTGCTCACCGGTGACATCGCCGCCGGCCCGCAGCCGGTCGAGGTGCTCGACCGGCTCGCCGGCCTCGGCGATCGGGTCCGCTGGGTCAGCGGCAACGCCGACCGGGAGCTGGTGGAGGCACGGGCCGGCCGCAGCCTCCCGATCGAGGTCTCGAACTGGGCGGCGGCGCAGCTCCGCGACGACCAGGTCGACCGGCTGGCGGCGCTGCCCCGCACGGTGACCCTGCCGGTCGACGGCCTCGGTCCGGTGCTCTTCTGCCACGCGACGCCCCGGGACGACGAGGAGGTCGTGCTGGTCGACTCCCGGATGTCCCGCTGGACGGAGGTCTTCACCGACCTGCCGGCGGAGGTGCGCACGGTGGTCTGCGGGCACACCCACATGCCGTTCGCGCGACTGGTCGACCGCCGCCTCGTGGTGAATCCCGGCAGTGTCGGGATGCCGTACGGCGGCCCCGGCGCGTACTGGGCGCTGCTCGGTCCGGGGGTGCAGCTGCGCCGTACCGACTTCGACGTGGACGCGGCCTGCGCCCGGGTGGCCGCCGAGTCCGCCTTCCCGGACGCCGCCGGTTTCGCCGACGAGTACGTCCGCTCGCGGCACAGCGACGCCGACGCGCTGGCCGTCTTCGCCCCGCGCGACGGACGCTGAGCGGACCGGCCCCAACCCCGCCGAACAGCGCGCCGGGAGACGTTCCGAGAGAGGTAGGGATATGGTGCGCGGCGCCTTTGGAGCTGAATCGCCTACGACATCGGCTCCAGAGGCTCCGCGCACCAGCACTCGGTGCCCGCCGACACCGATCGGGGGTCCGCAGTGGATGCCCGATCACGGGCACGAAAAAAGTCAGGCTTGACTGTTTGTTTCGGCCCCGGCACGCTGTTGCCGTGTCCGCCGCATCGATCCGCGTCCCTCGGCAGCAGCGCAGCCGCGCCACGCAGGCGCGACTGCTGGAGGCGACCGTCGAGTGCCTGGTGGAGCATGGCTGGGCAGGCACCACCACCACGTTGGTGGCGGCCCGGGCCGGGGTCTCGCGCGGCGCGCAGCTGCATCACTACCCGACGAAGGCCGCACTGGTCACCGCGGCCGTCGCGCACCTGGCCGAACGTCGCGCGGCCGAGCTGCGCACCGAGGCGCAGGCCCTGCCGGCCGGGCCTCGGCGGCTCGACCGGGTGATCGACCTGCTCGCGGTGGCGTTCACCGGTCCGCTCTTCGTCGCCGCGCTCGAACTCTGGGTCGCCGCCCGCACCGACCCCGAGCTGCGTCGGGCACTGATCCCCCTGGAGGCCCGGGTGGGCCGGGAGATGCACCGGCTCACCGTCTCGCTGCTCGGCGTCGACGAGCGACGTCCAGGCGTACGCGAGGCGGTCCAGGCCACCCTGGACCTGCTCCGCGGTCTGGGGGTGGCCAACCTGCTCACCGACGACAGCGTCCGCCGCACCGCCCTGCTCGACACCTGGAAGCGGCGGCTCGCCACGCTCCTCACGCCCTGACCCGCCCGCGCCGAGGGCACGACCGGACCGGAGGCACCATGGTCGACCTGACGGAGCTGCTCGCCGACCTGGCCGAGGAGTCCCAGACGCTGGAGGCTCTCGTCCGTCCACTACCACCGGCCGACTGGTCCCGCCCGACCCCGGCGGCGGGTTGGACCATCGCTCACCAGATCGCGCATCTCGCCTGGACCGATCACGTGGCGCTGCTCGCCGGCACCGACAGCGCGGCCTTCTTCGCCTCCGTGAACGCCGCCCCGGACCCGGCCCGGCTCGTCGAGGTCGGCGCGCAGGAGTTCCTCGCCCCGCCGGCCGACCTGCTCATCCGCTGGCGGGCCGGCCGGGCCTCCCTCGCCGCCGTCCTCGCCGCCCACCCACCCGGGGAGAAGCTGCCCTGGTACGGCACCCGGATGTCGCCCGCCTCGATGGTCACCGCCCGGATCATGGAGACCTGGGCGCACGGCGAGGACGTCGCCGACGCGCTCGACGTACGCCGGCCCGGCACCGACCGGCTCCGGCACGTCGCCCACCTCGGCGTACGTACCATCGGGCACAGCTTCGCCACCCACGGCCGGCCCGCGCCGACGGCGCCGGTGCGGGTGGAGCTCGCCGCGCCCGGCGGTGGAACCTGGAGCTTCGGCCCGGCCGACGCCACCGACCGGGTCACCGGACCGGCCCGGGACTTCTGCCTGCTGGTCACCCAGCGCCGGCACCGCAGCGACCTGGCGCTCGACGTCACCGGTCCGGTCGCCGACGAGTGGCTCGACGTGGCGCAGGCGTTCGCGGGCCCACCCGGCACCGGCCGTCCGCCACTGAACACACGACCCGCGCACTCGTCGACGGCCGCGGCGCGGACGCGCGGGGTGCGGGCGTGATCCGCATCGGCAACGCCTCCGGCTTCTACGGCGACCGCGCCACCGCTTGGCGAGAGATGCTCGACGGCGGCGAGCTGGACGTGCTGACCGGCGACTACCTGGCCGAACTCACCATGCTGATCCTCGGCCGGGACCGGCTGCGAGACCCCTCGCTCGGGTACGCGCGGGGCTTCCTCCGGCAGCTCGAAGGTTGCCTCGGCACCGCGCTCGACCGTGGCGTCACGCTCGTCACCAACGCCGGCGGGCTCAACCCGGCCGGGCTGGCCACCGCGATCAACGCGCTCGCCGACCGGCTCGGTCTCACCGTCCGGGTCGGGTACGTGGAGGGCGACGCGCTGGCCCGGCCGGACGCGCTCACCACCAACGCGTACCTGGGCGCGTTCGGGATCGCCGCCTGCCTCGACGGCGGGGCCGACGTGGTCGTCACCGGCCGGGTCACCGATGCCTCGCTGGTGGTGGGCCCGGCGATAGCCCGGTACGGCTGGACCCGCGACGACCTCGACGCGCTCGCCGGCGCGACCGTCGCCGGGCACCTCGTCGAGTGCGGCGCGCAGGTCACCGGCGGCAACTTCAGCTTCTTCACCGAGCTGCCCGACGGCGGCCGCCGCCCCGGCTTCCCGATCGCCGAGGTGCACCCGGACGGTTCCTGCGTCATCACGAAACACCTGGGCACCGGCGGCGCGGTGACCGTGGAGACCGTCACCGCCCAGCTGCTCTACGAGGTGGGCGGGCCCGCGTACCTGGGGCCGGACGTGGTGACCCGGCTGGACACGGCGATCCTGCACGCCGAGGGGGAGGATCGGGTGCGGGTCTCCGGCGTACGCGGCACACCGCCCCCGGCCACCCTCAAGGTCGGTGTCAACAATCTGGGCGGCTTCCGTAACTCGATGACGTTCGTCCTCTGCGGACTCGACATCCCGGCCAAGGCCGCCCTCGTCCGGGAGCAGCTCGAAGCCGCCGTCGGCCCGGAAGGGCTGGAGTTCACGCTGGCCCGCACCGACCATCCCGACTCGGGCGACACCGAGACGGCGAGCGCCCTGCTGCACGTACACCTGCGTGACGGCGACAAGGCACGGGCCGGACGGGCGTTCTCGGCGGCTGCGGTGGAGCTGGCGCTCGCCTCCTACCCCGGGTGCACGCTGACCACCCCGCCCGGCGACGCGACTCCGTACGGAGTCTTCACCGCGGACCTCGTGTCGCAGGATTCGGTGTCGCACGTCGCGGTGCTTCCCGACGGCACCCGCGTGCCGATCCCACCGCCCCCGGACACCCGCCCGCCGGAGACCGCGCCGCGACAGGACGTGTCGACGACGGCCTCCATCCGCCACCGCACCCGCCGGGGCCCGCTCGGTGAGCTGGTCGGGGCGCGCTCGGGCGACAAGGGCGGCGACGCGAACCTGGGGGTCTGGGCCCGCGGCGACGCCGCGTACGACTGGCTGCGCGGCTGGTTGAGCGTCGAGCGGCTGGCCGAGCTGCTGCCGGAGACGAAGACGCTGACCGTCGAGCGGTACGAGCTGCCGAACCTGCGCGCGGTCAACTTCCTGATCCGGGGCCTGCTCGGTCCGGGCGTGGCCGCGTCCACCCGCTTCGACCCGCAGGCCAAGGCGCTCGGTGAGCTGCTCCGCTCCCGGATCGTCGACCTGCCGATCCTGGAGACGACCGCATGACCATCGTGGACACACCGGAACGGCGTCAGCTACGCGAGCTGACCCGCGCCTTCGTCACCCGGGAGGTGCTGCCCTACCTGGACGACTGGGAGCGGGCCGGCGAGGTCCCGCGCCAGCTGCACGCCACCGCCGCGAAGCTCGGCCTGCTCGGCGTCGGCTTCCCCGAGTCGGTCGGGGGCAGCGGAGGTGACCTGCTCGACACGATCATCGTCACGGAGGAGATCATCCGGTCCGGCGGGTCATCGGGGCTGGTCGCCGCGCTCTTCACGCACGGCATCGCGCTCCCGCACATGGTCAGCGCTGCCGGCGGCCGGACCGGCGGCTCGCTGGGCGGCCGGCTCGGCGCCGTCGGGAACCCGGGCGACGACGACCTGGTCGACCGGTACGTCCGCCCCACCCTGGCCGGGACGATGATCGGCGCGTTGGCGATCACCGAGCCGGACGGCGGCTCGGACGTGGCCGGCATCCGCACCACCGCCCGCCGGGCCGGCGACCACTACGTGGTGAACGGGTCGAAGAGCTACATCACCAGTGGGGTCCGGGCGGACTTCGTGACCACCGCGGTCTGCACCGACTTCCCGGGCAGCGGTGAGCTCGCCCTGCTCGTGATCGAGAAGGGCACGCCCGGCTTCACCGTGGGCCGCCGGCTGGAGAAGCTGGGCTGGCACTGCTCGGACACCGCCGAGCTCTCCTTCGTCGACGTCCGGGTGCCGGTGGCGAACCGGATCGGCGCGGAGGAGACCGGCTTCCTGTCGATCATGCAGCACTTCGCCACCGAGCGGATCTCGCTCGCCACGCAGGCGTACGCGACCGCGCAGCGCTGCGTCGAGCTGGCCGTGCGCTGGTGCCGGGACCGCGCCACGTTCGGCCGGCCGCTGGTCAGCCGCCAGGTCGTCCGGCACCGGTTGGCCGAGATGCACACCCGCACCGAGGCGGCCCGTGCGTACGTGCACGACGTGGCCGCTCGGGTCGCCGCCGGCGAGCCCGTGGTGACCGAGGTGGCGATGGCCAAGAACGTCGCCGTGGCGGCCTGCGCCGAGGTGGTGGACCAGGCGCTCCAGCTGCACGGCGGCTTCGGCTACCTGCGCGACGCCGAGGTGGAGCGGCACTACCGGGACGCCCGCATCCTCGGCATCGGGGGCGGCACCACCGAGATCATGAACGAGATCATCGCGAAGGGACTGGGGCTGTGACCGTACTGGGCAGCGCGCTCGACCCGTCCTCGCCGGGGTTCGCCGACAACCGGGCGGCGCTGCTGGAGCGGCTGGCGGAGCTGGACGCGGCACAGGACCAGGCGCGGGGCGGGGGCGGCGAGAAGTACGTGGCCCGGCACCACTCCCGGGGCAAGCTGCTCCCCCGGGAACGGGTCGAGCTGCTGCTCGACCCGGACAGCCCGTTCCTGGAGCTGTCGCCGGTGGCCGCCTACGGCACGGACTTCCCCGTCGGGGCGAGCGTGGTGACCGGCATCGGCGTGGTCGAGGGCGTCGAGTGTCTCGTCGTCGCGAACGACCCGACGGTGCGTGGTGGCGCGGTGAACCCGTGGTCGCTCGCCAAGACGCGGCGGGCCGGCGAGATCGCACTCGCCAACCGGCTGCCGATGGTCAACCTGGTCGAGTCGGCCGGCGCGGACCTACCCACCCAGGCGGAGATCTTCATCCCGGGCGGGCGGGTCTTCCGTGACCTGACCCGGCTCTCGGCGGCGCGAATCCCCACGGTCAGCGTGGTCTTCGGCAACGCGACGGCGGGCGGGGCGTACGTGCCGGGGATGTCCGACCACGTGATCATGATCCGGGAGCGGTCGCAGGTCTACCTGGCCGGGCCGCCTCTGGTGAAGATGGCGACCGGCGAGGTCACCGACGACGAGTCGCTCGGCGGCGCGGCGATGCACGCCACCCGGTCCGGGCTCGCGGATTTCCTCGCCGCCGACGAGCGGGACGGCATCCGGCTGGCCCGGCAGTGCGTACGCCGGCTGAACCGGCGCAAGCAGGGCCCACCGCCGCGCAACCGGTTGCCGCAGCCGCCGAAGTACGACCCGGAGGAGCTGCTCGGCATCGTCAGCTCCGACCTGAAGGTGCCGTTCGACCCGCGCGAGGTGCTCGCCCGGATCCTGGACGGCAGCGAGTTCGACGAGTTCAAGCCGGCGTACGGCAGCGCGCTGGTCACCGGCTGGGGTGAGCTGCACGGCTACCCGATCGGAGTGCTGGCCAACGCGCGGGGTGTGCTCTTCAGCGAGGAGGCGCAGAAGGCCGCCCAGTTCATCCAGCTCGCCAACGCGGCCGACACCCCGCTGCTCTTCCTGCAGAACACCACCGGCTACATGGTCGGCACCGAGTACGAGCAGCGCGGCATCATCAAGCACGGCGCACTGATGATCAACGCGGTGTCGAACTCGACGGTGCCGCACCTGACGGTGAACCTCGGCGCCTCGTACGGGGCGGGCAACTACGGCATGTGCGGGCGGGCGTACGAGCCGAGGTTCCTCTTCACCTGGCCGAACGCGCGCTCGGCGGTGATGGGGCCGGCCCAGCTCGCCGGGGTGCTCTCGATCGTGGCCCGGCAGGCCGCGGCCGCCCGGGGCCGTCCGTACGACGAGGAGTCCGACGCCGCGATGCGGGCGATGGTCGAGCAGCAGATCGAGTCGCAGTCCGGCGCGCTCTTCCTCTCCGGCCGCCTCTACGACGACGGGGTGATCGACCCCCGGGACACCCGTACGGTCCTCGGCCTCTGTCTCTCCGCCGTCCACAACGCCCCCGTGCGGGGCGCCGACGGCTTCGGCGTCTTCCGGATGTGACCCCGTGAGCGCGAGGAAGGCAGCGCAGCGAAGTCCCGCAGTCGCGAACGAAAGGCAGGCCCCGTGAGCGCGAGGAACGCAGCGCAGCGAAGTCCCGCAGTCGCGAACGAAAGGCAGGTCCAGCGGTGACGATCAACCGACTCCTGGTGGCGAACCGGGGCGAGATCGCCCGCCGGATCTTCGCCACCTGCCGGCGGCTCGGCGTCGAGACGGTGGCCGTGCACTCCGACGCGGACGCCGACGCGCCGCACGTCGCCGGGGCCGACCGGGCGGTCCGGCTGCCGGGCGACAGCCCGGCCGAGACGTACCTGCGGATCGACCTGATCCTGGAGGCGGCGCGGCGGACCGGCGCCGACGCCGTCCACCCCGGTTACGGCTTCCTGGCGGAGAACGCCGAGTTCGCCGCGGCGGTTATCGACGCGGGGCTGACCTGGGTCGGGCCGTCGGCGAAGGCGATCGCCGCGATGGGCGACAAGGTGGCGGCGAAGGCTCTGCTCGCCGACGCCGGCGTGCCGATGCTGCCGACCTGGACCGAGCCCGACCAGGTCAGCGACTTCCCGGTGCTGGTCAAGGCGGCCGCGGGGGGCGGCGGG
>NZ_SMKG01000290.1 GCF_004348525.1 Micromonospora sp. 15K316
GGGTGGCCCGGCAGGGGGCACGCGGGGGTGCCCAAAATCGGGCCGACGGGGCAGACTCGGGACATGCCGGAGCGCATCGATCTCGCCGCTCTCATCGCCGGCCACACCGTGGTGATCGAAATGATCAACTCCGGGGACGCCGGGCTTCCCGTCCTCACCCAGCTCCTCCGCGTGGCCCAGCCGGCGCTCGGCGCGGCCGGCATGGCGTTCGTCGAGTTCGGCCCGGCCGGCGGAAGGGTGATCTCCGCGACCGGCGCCATCGAGTGGACACTGGGCCGCCCGCTGCCCGCCAACGACCCGGTCACCGTCTGCCTGCTCTCCGGTCCCCGGGTCCAGCAGCTGCGGACGGACAGGCTCGCCGGCACGTTCCCCGACGAGCTCGCCGAGCGGGGCCTGCGCCGGATGGTCGTCTCCCGGGCGGAGATCGGCGGGCACACGGTGGGCAGCCTGCACGCCGTCTACACCGACGACTCCGACGAGCCGGACGACCAGCATCGCGCCGTGATCGCCTACCTCGCCTCCTGCGTCGCGCACATGTACGGCGACCAGACCGGGCTGCCGGTGCACGGCGACGGCCCGGTCGTGGCGGCGCTCGCCGACGGGCTCGCCGTGGTCGACCGCGACGGCCGGGTACGGCTCTGGAACCCGGCGGCGGCGCAGGTGACCGGCGAGGCCGCCGCCCAGGCGCTCAACCGACCTCTACCGTTCCCGATCCCTCCGTCCGGCCAGGTGCTCGACCACCGCCTGCCGGACGGCCGCTGGCTGCGGGTCACCTCGGGCGACGTGCCCGGTCCCGGCGCCCTGCGGGTGGTCACGTTCCGCGACATCACCGACCAGCAGCGGCGCGACCACGAGCGCGACCTCTTCGTGGCGGTGACCAGCCACGAGCTCCGTACCCCGGTCACCGTGATCAAGGGGTACGCGGACACCCTGACCGACCACTGGGAGTCGCTTACCGACGCCGACCGACGCCAGGCCGCCCGGGTGATCGGCCAGCGGGCGAACGAGCTGGCCCGACTGGTCGACCGGCTGCTTTCCTCCGCCGCCGAGGCGGGGCCCGGCGACGAACCGCCCGCCCCCTTCGACCTCGCCGACGCCCTCCGGGCCGCGGCGGGTGATCTTCCGGCCGAGCTGCGCCACCGGCTCACCGTCGACCTGCCGGTCGACCTGCCCAAGGCGCTCGGTCACCGGCCGAGCCTCGCCACCGTGCTGACCGAGCTGGCCACGAACGCCGGCAAGTACTCCCCACCGGGCACCCGCATCGAGATCAGCGCCAGGCCGGACGGTCAGATGGTCGCGTTCCGGGTCAGCGACCGGGGCATCGGCATCCGACCCGAGCATGTCGAGCGGGCCTTCGACCGGTTCTGGCAGGGCGAGTCCGGAGACCGCCGCGGCTATCCGGGGGCCGGGCTCGGTCTCTATCTCGTCCGCCGGATCGTTGAACAGCAGAATGGATGGGTATCCCTCAGACCAAGGGCCGGTGGCGGTACGGTCGCAGAGGTGCGGCTGCCGCGCGGATGACCGGCGATGCGGCACGGGGCACGGAGGGACGACGGTGGCGACGGGAAAGGGCGAACGGGCCTGGTGCGTGGTGGTCCCCCACCAGGCCAGTGGGGCGCGGCTGGCCCGGCACCGGCTCGCCGACGAGCTGACCGGCCTGGTGCCACCCACGCTCCTGGCGGACCTGGTCGCGGTCCTCGCCGAGCTGGTGGGCAACGCGGTCCGGCACGCCCACCCGTTGCCCGGCGGGGTGGTCCGGGTCGCCTGGCGGCTGCGCGGCCCGGCCGACGCCCCGCACGTCCAGCTGCGGGTCACCGACGGTGGTGCCGCCGAGGGCCCGCGGATGCGGGCGGCGAGCCCGGACGCCGCAGACGGGCGCGGGCTGCACATCGTCGCGGGCCTCTCCAGCCGGTGGGGAGTCGAGCAGGACGGGCTCGGGCAGAGCGTCTGGGCCGAGTTCGAGCCGAGCGCCGTCGATCTCGTCGTCGCCGGCTGAGCCCCTCCGTCCGCCGCGGTGGTGCCCGGCCGCCTCGGCCGCCCGCGACCGTCACCGGGGCGGGTCCTCCCCGCGGCGGTCCCGTCGGGCCTCTAGGCTGTCTCGCCGTGAGCAAGCGTCGAAAGAGCCAGCGGGCCGCCGAGACCACCCCGAAGCGCGAGAAGGTGCGTGACATCTTCGTACCGCGCCCGTTCGAGGGGCTCGTCGACGAGCCCGAGTGGATCGCGCTGCGCGAGCTGGTACCGGCCGCGTCCGCGCCGCTGCGGCTCGCTCCCGCACTGGTCGAGGAGTTCGGTGAGCGCCCGGTGACCCTGGCCACCGTGCTGCCGCTGGCCGCGCCCGCCGTGACGAAACCGAACGGGCGGGTGCTCGTCGGGCTACAGCGGCACGACCAGTCCGGCGACGTCTCGCGCGATCTCGCCGAGGCGCTGCTCTGCGCCCTGCGCGCGGAGCCGGGCGCGCCGGTGTCGGTGCCGCCGCTGCCCGGGCCCGGCCCGCGGCTGCAGGACCTCCTGGTGGACGGGCCACTGGAGATCAGCATGCACGACGGCTTCGAGTTCTGGCTTGACCCGGGCGCCACCGAGGACCCGAACGTGCAGGCGTCCCTGGAGCGGGCCAACGCCGCGATCTACCCGACGGTGCGGCTGAGCGCCGCGAAGGCGGCGTACTGGTGCCAGGTGCCGGAGAAGGCGCACGTGCGCTGGGTGCTGCCCGAGGACGAGGACGCGGCGCTGGACGCGCTGGCCCGGCTCGGCGCCGCCGGCACGCTGCCGCTCGGCGACGACACCCGGTTCGCCGGCATGTTCCGGGCACACGGTCGGTTGGTGCCGGTCTGGGACCTGCCCGAGTCGACGCCCGCCGGCGAGTGGGAGGAGCCGGTGGCGCAGTTCGCCAAGCGGTACGCAGACGCGCTCGCCGACACTGCCCCGCTGGACGCCGCGGGCCGCCGCGCCCGGCAGGGGCTGCTCGGCCGGCAGCTCACCCTGCGCTGACCCGCTCGCCGGGGGCGGCGGGCGCCCCCGGCGGCCGGACGGTCAGCGGCGCAACGGCTCCCGCACCATGGGGCAGGACATGCAGCGCGGCCCGCCCCGGCCGGAGCCCAGCTCCGAGCCCGCGATCGGGATCACCTCGATGCCGGCCCGCTCCAGCTGCGCGTTGGTCTCCACGTTGCGCTCGTAGCCGACGCAGAGTCGCGGCGCGAGGGCGAGGGTGTTGTTGCCGTCGTCCCACTGCTCACGCTCGGCGGTGACCGGGTCCAGCCCGGTGTCGATGACCCGGAGCTGGTCGATGTCCATGGCGTCGGCGGCGGCCCGCAGGAACGGCGCGGGCCCGTCCACCCGCGGGTCCTCGCCGTCCGCACCGGCGATCACGGTGTACGCGGAGAGCGTGTCGGCGACGTTCGGGTACATCAGCACGGCGTCGACGTCGACCATCGTGCAGACGGTGTCCAGGTGCATGGTGGCGCGTTCCTGCGCGACCGGCACCACCAGGATGGTGTGCGCCAGCCCGGCGGCGAAGACCTGCCGGCCGAGCCGCTCCGCGCCGGCCGGCGTGGTCCGCTCGCCCACCCCGACGGCGAGCACCCCGGGGGCGAGCAGCAGCACGTCGCCGCCCTCCAGGTGCTCCAGCCCGGGTCGGTAGACGAACTCCGTGCCCGCGAAGCGCGGATGGTGGCGGTAGATGGCGTTCGTCAGGGTGCTCTCCCGGCGGCGGGCCGGCATCGCGAGGCTGGTCACCCCGACCCTGTCCCTGATCCAGAGCGAGGAGTCCCGGGTGAAGAGCAGGTTGGGCAGCGGCTCGATGACGAAGTCGTGCCGGTCCATCAGCGTGTAGACGAGGCCGCCCGGCCGCTCCGGGCTGATCCGCAGCTCCTCGTGGGCGAGGCCGGCGATGAGCACGTCGGCGAGGGCGGCCGGATCGAGGTACGCCAGGTGGTCGGCGACGCGGGCGCGCAACGTGTCACCCAGCCGGGGCGAGCCGAGCACCTGGTCGGTGAGCTCGGCGCGCGCGTCGGGCACCGCCAACGTCTCGGCGAGCAGGGTCGAGAGGTAGAGCACCTCCACCCCGCGGTCGCGCAGCGCGGCCGCGAAGGCGTCGTGCTCCTCCTGCGCGCGTCCCACCCAGGGGATCGCGTCGAACAGCAACGAGTCGTTGTTGCGGGGTGTGAGGCGGGCGAGTTCCGGGCCGGGACGGTGCAGGAGCACGGTGCCCAGCCGACCGACCTCGCTGTCCACGTAGTGGGTCACCCTTGGCAGCGTAGGGCAGGGTTTGGCGGCATCCGGGAAAAGAACTGTGGGTGAATATGGCATTCATCCACAGTCACTCCGGCGCTCCACCTTGCCGAGCCCCCGGAGGGTCAACGTAGGGTAGTGGGGACATAACTTCGAGGGACCTTTTGCCGGAGGTCGCGATGACTGTCTTTCCCGCTCGCCGAGCCGCACCCACCACCCGGGCGCTGCCCGGCACGGTGCCGCACCCACGGGTGGAGCCACCGGGGCTGCTCGAACCGGTCCGCCCCACACCGTTCGAGTGGGCCCGCCGTCGGCGGGCGGAGCGCGGTGCTCGTCGACTGGAGGCGGCGGGAGCCCGCGCCGTCGGCCAACTCGACCATCTCGGGCCGGCGTGGCACGTCATCGAGTGGCCCCGCACCGACGCCGCCGACGATCTGCTCGACCGGCCGCACGACGAGCGCGCCGGGTTCCTGGCCATCGGGCCGAGCGGCCTCTTCGCGGTCACCGTGGCCGACCACGGCCGGGCCCGGGTACTGGTCGCCGGGGACGTGGTCCAGATCAACGGCAAGCGGCCGCCGTACGTGGTCGAGGCGCGGCGGGACGCCCGGCGGGCGAGCAAGGCGCTCTCCGACGCGGTGGGCCTGCAGATCCCGGTGACACCGGTGCTGACCTTCGTCGGCTCGGGCGTCATCAGCGTCTACGGCCTGCCCAAGGACTGCCTCATAGCCACCCACCGCGAGCTGGATCGGCTGCTCGTCGCCGGGGGCAACCGGATCAGCCCGGCCACCGCCGAGAAGCTCTCCCGGGTGGCGCAACACCCGGCCACCTGGCTGAACGGCACGTACCGTCCGGTGGCCGACTACCGGTGGTACGAGGACGGCCGAATGGCCGCTGACAAGCCGGCGAACCGCCGGTAACGTCTTCGGCGACGTCTCGTGGGCCGGTGACCACCGGCGCCGCGGGTCCGCGCCCGCGGCCATCGATCCCGCACTGCCCGCGCAGCGGCGGTCGGTGGCCGGGGCGCGGTCGCCGACCGGCTAGCGTGGACAGTCCGTCGGTGTACATAGGAGGCTCGGTGGCCCACGTCGAACTCTCGCTCTCCGAAGTGTTCGTGCCGACGGGACGGGCCTCGACAGAGCCGGAGCTCGACAACTTCGAGCGCTGGTCCTGCACGGTCACCAACGCCGACGAGCCGTGCCTGCTGATCGACGCCGACACCAACGTGATGGCGATCTCCACCGCGACGTGCGAACTGCTCAGCCTCGGCGAGCCGGAGGCGGTGATCGGGCTGCCGATGCTCGACGGCGGGCTGCGTCTTCTCGACTTCACGGCGAACCGCGGCGAGCTCACCCAGCAGGAGATCGACAAGATCCCGCCGCTGCTGGCGCTCTCCTCCGGCCGGCTGGCGCGGGGCCTGCTCCGGGTGCAGGCGACGACCCCGAAGGCCCCGGTCTGCACGGTGGACGCGATCTCCACTCCGGTCTTCGCCGACGGCGCGGTGGCCGGCTCGTTGACCTTCTTCTCCCCGGTCTGACCTGCGACGACGTCCGGCGTTCGCCGCACCCGGCAAAGCCGGGCCCACCACCGGTCGAGGCCGTAAGGTGCCCTCATGCTCGATATCGCCCTGCTGCCGGGGGAGTACGCCGTGTGCCGGATGGCCGCCGGCGCCGGCCTGCCGCCCGAGCTGTCGAGCGGGCTCGGCGCCACGGACGTGGTGACGGTGAGCTGGACCGCCGACGGGGTCTCGGTGATCTGCCCGATGGATCGCGCCCCCACCCAGGCCGTGGTGGAGACCGCGTGGCGCTGCCTACGGGTCGGCGCGCCCGAGGACGTCGCCGTCACCGGCACGCTCGCCGCCCTGGTCGATCCGCTCGCCGGCGCCCGGGTGAGCGCCGTCGCCTTCTCCACCTTCGACACCGACTACCTGCTGGTCCCGGCGGTACGCCTCGGCGAGGCGACCGCCGCGCTGGAGCGCGCCGGGCACCGCCTGCTCGGTTGACTTCACCAAGCCCGCTGATGCTCCTACGATGGGCTCGGCCACCCCGGCCGTAACGTCCCCGCAGCCCCTCAGGATCGGCCCGTGC
>NZ_SMKG01000291.1 GCF_004348525.1 Micromonospora sp. 15K316
CGACGTCGCCGCCTGGCTCGACGCCACCGCTGCCACCATCGCCTGAGACCGCGGTGGGCCGCGGGACCGACCGGATCTCCGGCCCACCGCGGCGTCCGCCTCCCGTAACCCCCAACCAACCCGACCAGCAGTGAGGACACCATGAGCGAGCAGATCACCACCACCGACGCTGCCCCCGGCGACGTTTCCGTCCAGTTTTCCTTCCCGGTGTCCAACACCGAAGGCCGGTACGCGCAGCTTGCCGTCACCGACCGCATGTCCGGCGTGCAGATCGTCAGGGTCAACCTCAGCCCGGAGGAGCTGGTCGAGTTCCTGGCGCACACCAGCGTGCGGCTGAGCGGGGCGGTCCTACCGAAGCGGCCCGAGCTGATCGGTCGCCGGCAGCAGACCACCGGCACGAGCCTCCGCCACGGCGCGGATCACACCCCCGAGCAGGTACGCGACGAGTACCTGGCCGCCGGCTGGGAGTCGGTGCAGATCCAGACCACCAACTACGGCCACCGGGTCGTCGCCCGCCGGTGGGTCACCGACGACCAGCAGGGGGAGTGAACCCGATGACCCGGCAGACGACAGCACCGCTCGAACACCTATCCCTGAACGCCACCAACCGGTTCGCGGACTTCTTTGTCCGCAACGTGCAGCGCGGCACCATGCTCCTCGACCCGCCCTACCAGCGCGGCGACGTGTGGACCGACAGCCAGCGGATGGGGCTGGTCCGGTCCTGGCTGATGGGTATCCCCGTCCCCGCCGTGGTCATCAACGACCGATCCGGACCGGCCTGGGCCCGAGCGAACCCCGGCTACTTCGACGGCGACGGCACCCCTGCCGTCTACGCGGTGATCGACGGCAAGCAGCGGATCCTGTGCGCCGCCGCGTGGCTCGGCGGGGACCTGCTCGTGCCCGCTTCCTGGTTCCCGGCCGACCACGTCGACACCGCCGAGGACACCGACGACGGCTCTTACGTCCGCTTCACCGGCCTGACCATCGTCGGCCAGCGGTTCGCCGAGAACCGCTGCGTCCTGCCCTGCGCCGAGGGCCGACTGGCGACGGTCCACCAGGAAGCCGAGGTGTATCTGCTGGTCAACGGCGGGGGGACCCCGCAGACCAGCGCCGACATGAAGAACGCAGCCCGCGTAGCTGCCGACGGCAACTGACCGCCCGCACCACCACGAGAGGGGAACCGACCTTGACCAACACACCGGGGAAGCTCGAAATCCACTACTTCGACGGCTGGGCCGCCCTGTACATCGACGGGCAGCTCGACGGCAACTCCGTCGGCGACGAACACATCGCCGAGGAACGCGCGTTCGGCCTGCTCGGCGTGAAGCAGGTCTACGACAGCGCGTTCATGCGCGGCCAGAACCAGCGGGCGGGGGTCGCCCCCACCCTCGACGACGTCGCCGCGTACCGGCAGGACCGGGAAACCCGGGCCGCCGATGCCGCGGAGAAGCGCAAGGAGGCGGAGCGTCTGCTCGCCGACGCCGCCGCCCTGGAGGCGCAGGACCGCCGTGGCTGACCCCCACCGCGGCGGCGTCTCACCCGGGCGCACCTACACACACCCGAGCGTCCTCGCTGGCATCACCGCAGGAGAACCGTGGGCGGACCCGGAGATGGACCCCACCCGCATCGGCTGGACCGCACGGCAGGCCCGCGCCCTCATCCCCTTCGAGGTCGTCGACGGCCGCCCCGTCAACCCCCACGCCCCGACCGGTATCCGTTACGGCCGTAACCAGCTCGGCCACTGGGGCGAGCAGGTCTGCGCCGACGCGCTCGTCACCCTCACCGACGCCGCCGGCCGCCGCTGGCTGCTGATGGTAAAACGCGGCGACGGCCACGGCTGGGCGCTGCCCGGCGGCTACGTCGACCCGGAGGAAACCCCGCTCCAAGCGGCAGTGAGGGAGCTGGCCGAGGAAACCGGCCTGCACCTGCCCGGCGCCCGCTGGCGCGGCAGCCCCGCCCGATACGTGCCCGACCCCCGCGCCTCCGACGAGGCATGGATGGTCACCGCCGTCTGCCGCACCCACCTCGGCACCTACTTCACCCGCCCCTGGCCGCTCGTGCAGGGAACCGACGACGCCCGCCGGGCGGCGTGGATGCGCGCCCACTCCTACTCCGACCTGGTCGGCTACCTCGCCACCAGGCACGGCGGGGTGCTGTTCCCCGCCCACACCGACCTGCTCCGCGACGCACTCAACCGCCAGGAGGACACATGACCATCGACCAGCTCACCGCACCGGCCGTCACCACGGTCGGCTGGGCCATCCGGGTGACCACACCCGCCGGCCACCAGCACACCAACACCTGCCGTGACCTGCTGTCCGCGCTCGGCCAGGCCAACGCCGTCAACCGCACCTACCCCGGCACCGCGCAGGTGGTGTACCGCAGCGAGGAGTACGGGCCGTGGATCGTGGGTCCGTACGGCGACGAGTTCGGCATCGAGTACCAGTGGCCGGACGGCCGCACCGAGGTCGAGGCCGTCGCGAGCCGGGAGGACGCCGACTCGCGGGTCCGCATGCGGAACTACTCGGCGGAGGGCTCTCACGCCCGGGTGGTGTCCCGTGTGGTCCGGCACGGCGAGTGGGCGCCGTTCGAGTCGGCCCCCACCACACCGCCGCGGCAGCATCCGTTCTGGTGGGCGCGCGGATGGATGGCCTGGCTGGGTGTGCTGCTGCTGGCGGTGTCCCTGACCCCGTTCGATGAAGTCGCGGCGGTGGTGCTCGCCGCGGTCGGGGTCGCCCTGATCGCCGGCCCGGTGTTGAAGTTCGTGACCGAGGTCAGTACCAGGTAGCGCCCTGGACGTGCAGGTGGCCGGTCATCCCCGGACGGGGACGGCCGGCCACTGGCGTCTGGTGGTGGGCAGCTACGAGGCCGTGCGGGAGGCGCGTTCCTCTGCTTCGGCGATGCACTCCTTGATCGAGGCGAGGGCGATCTGTCGCGGTCCCGTCCGCCTCCCGGCGCTGAGCCGTCGCGCTCGGAGCTCACCCTCGTCTGCCATGTTCCGCACTGTGCCCTCGGACACGCCGAGGAGCCGGGCCGCTTCGCCGACCCCGACGAACGTGTCGCCCTGGACGACGCGCGCCGTCACATGCGGGCGAGGCTGCCGGGGCTTGTCGGTGTGCGCCACGTTCCACAGCGGGCGCTCAGCCTTGATTGCCTTCTTCTCCGCCTCGGCTGCCGCATCGGCGGTGGCGTAGTGCTCGATCTTGATCGTGGTGACCTGTGGCCACCAGGGCTTTTCCTTGCTGTGCTTCGTGAACCGCAGCTCCAGACGGCGTCGTAGAAGCGGTAGAGGACGTAGGTGCGGGTGATGGTTGCTGTGGTCACTCAGGGATTCCATCCGGGTGGTCGGCCGATCGGATCTTCCGTGACTCACTGAGCACTGCCTCGACGTCCTCGGGGTGGCACAGCCGCTCCCCGGACGGGTCGATCTGATACCGGATCACCAGTCGCTTCCGGCCGAACCGGACGCCCTTGGTGATCCACCGGTCGACGCTCGACCGGCTCGCTGGCTTCCCGTTCGGGTTGGCGAACAGCGTCATGAGGTCGCCGACCTTAAGCCACTCCCCGTCGTGGAGGCGTTGCTCGATGTCGGCGCGTTCCCGCTCGTCAACGCGGTCGTCTGAGCCCACGCAACACCCCCTCGCTCCTGTTGGCCGCGATCTTAGTGCCGCGAGCGAGGCGCAGCGTGCAGGCGCGGTCGGCATCGCCAGTAACGTCACGCTGCACAGGATACCTACTCTCCCGACTGTTTCAACTCACCCATGTCACCCTACTAGCCCGACTGTCCCAAACATTGCTACGATCGCCGGGAGCAGCCACCCACGGCTGGACCGCCACCTCGTCCGGGAGGGACGCCAGTGACGATGACCGTCGAGCACACCACCGCCCCGGGGCACACCGCCGCCCTCGCGGCCAACATCCCCACCTGGCAGGCAGTCCTCGACACCGTCGGCGCCGCCCTCAACCAGGTCCCCGGCTGGGCATGGCTCGCCCTCGCCACCGCCCTGTTCGCCGGCCTGGTCGTGATGCGTCGCCTCCTCGACAAGGCACACCGAGCCCCCGCACCGAAGAAGACCGGCGAGGAGCCGAAGACCGGCAACGAGCCCAAGAAGCTCGGCAAGCTGTTCGTCGCCGCGGTCGTGTTCGCTGGCCTGCTGTGGACTGGTGTGCTCGTCGGCTCCGGCCGCAACCTCATCGGCTGGGGACGCGACACCCTCGGATGGCGCAACGGCTGGGACTGGCTTGTGCCGGCCACCCTCGACGGCGTTGCGATCGCCTTCGCGGTGCTGATGTTCGTGGCCGTGCAGGTCGGCCGTCCCACCGGCCGCGCCTACCGGGTTGTGTGGGGAGCGACGATCACGTCAGCGGCCATCGGGTTCAGCCACGAGTACGACGGCACCGGGGCGTCGCTGGCCGCTGCGGTGTACCTCGGCCTACTCGCGGTCGGGGCGATGGCGATCCTCCACGAGCTGCTGGACCTGTTCCGCGCTCACACCGCGAAGAAGGTCGCCCGGGTCAACCCGGTGTTCGGGCTGCGCTGGTTCACGTACACGCCGAACACGTTGTGCGCGTGGTTGGCGTGGCAGAACCACCCGCCCCGCCCGCTTCGGGCGGACGCGAGCGACGAGGACGTCGCCTGGTACGGGTCGGTGGGGCACGCTGTGCGTCACCTCGGGACCGTTCGCCGGGCGAAGCGCATCGCCGCGTACCGGGTTGACCGGTATGCCGGGGCGTTGCCGCCGGTCGGGTGGGCGCGGGTCCTGCTGTGGCTTCGTGTCCGGCAGCTCGGTGCCGCCCTGGTGCACCTGCGGGAGACCAGCGCGGCGGAGCTGGACGCTCGGGACGCAGCGCACGCCGCCGAGCTGACCGGCGAGCGGCAGGCCGCCGAGGCTGCGCTGGCCGCCGAGCGGGAGCGGCACGCCGTCGAGGTGGAGGCTGTCCGCCGGGAGCTTTCCGCCGCCCGCGCCGAGCTGGACGCCGCGCTCGCCCAGCTGGACACGACGCGCCGGGAGTTGGCGACGACGATCGGCCTGTTCGAGACGGCGTCGGCGGAGCTGGACGAGGCGGTCGCTGGCCGGCGGGCCGCGGAGCAGCGGGCGGTCGAGGTCGAGGCGCAGGCCGAGCGGGCGCGTGTCGAGGCGATCGCCGCCCGGCAGGTGACGGCAGACACGACCGTCACGGTCGAGCGGCTGACCGGGCAGCTTCGTGACGCCCAGCAGGAGTGCGGTCGGCTGGCGGCCACCACCGAGCATGTGCGGGCCGCCGTGGACGACGAGTGGCGGCGTCGCGTCGCGGAGCTGACGGCCCGTCATGACGCCGAGGTGGCCGCCACGGTGGAGCGGATGACGGCGGACCGTGACGCCGCTGTGGCGGCTGCGCGTGACGCCGCTGTGGCGGCGGCCCGTGACGCCGTGACGCCTGGTCGCCGTGACGCCGTGACGGCAGGCCGCCGTGACGCCGCGACGGGTGACGGTGACGCCGTGACGCCCACCGCCGGTGATGGACCCCGTGACGACGCGACGGCTGTGACGCCGCCGCTCGCCGGACGTCGTGGCGGCGGCGGTCAGGACCGAGCGCCGCGACGCCCGCCATGGAGTGACGCCCAGGCCGCCGCGTTCGACTACCGCGCGAAGCACCCCGCCGCGACGTGGGTGGAAATCGCCGAGCACGTCGGCAAGCCGGAGGCCACGGTTCGCCGCTGGTTCCGGTGGCGCGACGAGCACGATGCCAGCGTTGCGGCCGTGCCCACCACCCCGATCCTGAGCCCGAAGGAGCCGGTCACCTCCGGCACCAACGGCACCACCGTGAAGCCCTGACCAGGAGGTACCCGACATGACACTTGCGGCTCTCGGAGCGATCCTGCTCGTCGTCCTGCTCATCCTGTGGTGGCGGCAGCGGCCCTCGCTCACCTTGCTCGTGCTGGCCATTTTCCTCGGCGTGATCATCAAGTCGAGCAGCGACGGCTTCCTGGAGCAGTGCGTGGACGCGGTGTTGAAGGCGACCCGGACGGTCCTCGACTGGCTCGCGGGCCTGTTCAAGTAGGAGATCACAGTGCGTAGCGTCAACCCCTTGACCTGGCGGCGTGGTCAACCCCAGGACCGGCCCGCTGAGGGTGCGTCTGCACGCTCAGAGGGGACTTCCACCTCGCCGGTCACCCCCTTGACCGGTCAGGGGGGTGACCCGGTGCAGAGCGTGACCGACGCGGGTGCCG
This sequence comes from Micromonospora sp. 15K316, assembly GCF_004348525.1. Classification (GTDB taxonomy): domain Bacteria; phylum Actinomycetota; class Actinomycetes; order Mycobacteriales; family Micromonosporaceae; genus Micromonospora. The sequence continues at coordinate 6,212 of NZ_SMKG01000291.1, forward strand.
CGGCTGTCCCGGCACCCCCGGTCGGGCCGCCCCCCGTGCCCGCACCGGACGCCCCGGACACCAC
>NZ_SMKG01000292.1 GCF_004348525.1 Micromonospora sp. 15K316
GGTTGTCCGCGGGTGCGGTCAGGTCGGGTCGGCGCAGATGAGAGCCACCGCGCGGCGGACGCGGTCACGGAAGTCGTCGCGGTCGGTCGCCGTCGACTTCCAGGTCAGCCCGGCCGAGAAGAGGAGGTCCATGACATCGTGGGCGGTGCGCCCCCGGTCGAGCAGGCCGGCCGGAGCGAGCGCGTCGATCCGATCGCTGATCGTGGCGCGGGCCCGTTCCTGGTAGTCGCCGAACATCGACCCCAACTGCGGGCCGCTGTTCTCCAGCAGTTCGGCCAGGTCCCGGGCCACCTGGGTCTCGACGTACGGACCCATGAGCGCGTCGAGCGCGGCGACCAGGCGTTCGGGGAAACTGAGCGTCCCGTCGGCGAAGCACGCCTCCATCGCGAGCTGGGCGCGTTCCATGACGCCCTGCATGGTGGCCCGGTAGAGCTGCTCCTTGTTGGGGAAGATCAGGTAAAGGCCGGGCCGGGAGATCCCGGCGGCCTTGGCGACCGCCTCCATCGAGGTCTTCTGGAACCCGTAGCGGCCGAAGACGCCTTCCGCGGCCGCGAGGACGGCGGCGCGCTTCGGGTCGCCCCGCTCCACCTCTGACATGCTCACGCTAGACAGATTAGACGACATTCCGAAAGTTGTCTAATCCGTCAAGCGGCGGCTCCCTGCCTGGCGGTTCAGGCTGGTGGGCGGCGGCGGTGCACGCGGCTGGTGTCGACGGGTCGGCCCGGGTCGACGTGCCGGGGCCTGTCGGGTTCGTCCGGGCGCAGCGGCGCCAGCGCGTCGGTGATCGCGTCGATGATCCGGTTGGTGGCGTGCCGGGCGGCGCCGGGCGTCTGCGGGGTCAGGCCGGCGAGGTCGACGGGCTCCCCGAAGTGCACCCGGATCACCGGGCGGCGCGCCAGCGCTCGGGCCAGGCCCTTGAGCAGCCCGCGCGGCGCCCGGTAGGGCAGCACCTCGTGCGATCCCCACTGAGCCACCGGGACGACGGGGGCGCCGCAGGCGAAGGCGAGGCGGGCCGCGCCGGTCTTGCCGCGTTCGGGCCAGAGGCCCGGGTCCAGGCCGATGCGGCCCTCCGGGTAGACCAGGATCACCGAGCCGGCGGCGACCGCCGCGGCGGCGTCGTCGAGCGCCCGACCGACGGCGGCGGTGCCGCGGTCGACGCGGAGGTGGCCGGCGCGGCGCATCAGGGCGCCGATCACCGGCGCGCGGAAGAGTCCGCCGGTGGCCATGATCCGGGGGGCGACCCCGCGCGCCCGGCAGGCGGCGGTGAGCACGATCGGGTCGAAGGGGCTGATGTGGTTGGCGGCCAGGATCAGCGGACCCCGGCGCAGCGCCTCGGGCACCGTCCCGCTGACCTCGAGGCGGGCCAGGGGAGCGACGACGCCGCGGGCGAGCAGCTGGGCGGCGCGCCAGATCGCGGGGGGCTGCCAGGTGGCGGGGGCGGTCTCCATCAGCGGTGAATGCTTCCACGCGCTGCGGCGGCGGCGACGCGGAGGTCGCCACGTCACCCGTCGGGCGACGGCGAGCCCGCCTTGATCGACGGGAGCGTCCGGCGGCCCGGCGAAGGTGACCAGGGTCATCGGTCGCGCGGCGAATCGGTGGCCGGGTCGACGCCGAATCGTCTACGACGGGAAGTAGTATTTACTACGTCCCGTAGTACCGACAGCTGGAGGTTCCCGGTGGACGCGTTGGACGTCGCCCGCTGGCAGTTCGGTGTCACCACCGTCTACCACTTCCTCTTCGTACCGTTGACCATCGGCCTCTCCGCGCTGGTCGCCATCCTCCAGACCATGTGGGTACGCACCGGCAAGGAGCGCTACCTCAAGCTCACCAAGTTCTACGGCAAGCTCTTCCTGATCAACTTCGCGATGGGCGTGGTCACCGGCATCGTGCAGGAGTTCCAGTTCGGCATGAACTGGAGCGACTACTCCCGCTTCGTCGGCGACATCTTCGGCGCCCCGCTCGCCATCGAGGCGCTGGTCGCCTTCTTCCTCGAGTCCACCTTCATCGGTCTGTGGATCTTCGGCTGGGACCGGCTGCCCAAGCGCCTGCACCTGGCCAGCATCTGGGCCGCGGCGATCGGCACCAACCTCTCCGCGTACTTCATCCTCGCCGCGAACTCGTTCATGCAGAACCCGGTCGGCTACCGGATCAACCCCGACACCGGCCGCGCCGAACTCACCGACTTCGTCGCCGTACTCACCAACAAGGTCGCGCTGGTCACCTACCCGCACACCATCGCCGGCGCGTTCCTGGTGGCCGGCTCGCTGATCGTCGCCGTGGCCCTGTGGCACCTGATCCGCAACCGGGACACGACCGACACCCCCACCTACCGCTTCGCCGCGAAGTTCGGCTCCTGGGTCACCCTGATCGCCGCCGCCGGCGTGCTCATCACCGGCGACACCCAAGGCAAGATCATGACCGAGGTGCAGCCGATGAAGATGGCCGCCGCCGAGGGCCTCTACAGCACGGAGAGCCCCGCCTCGTTCTCCGTGCTCACCGTCGGCAGCCTCGACGGCAGCCGGGAACTGTTCGCCATCAAGATCCCGTACCTGCTCTCCTACCTCGGCACCGGCGACCCCAACGGCACCGTGCACGGCATCAACGACCTGCAGGCCCAGTACGCCAGCCAGTACGGCCCCGGCAACTACGCCCCGATCATCCCGGTCACCTACTGGAGCTTCCGCTTCATGATCGCGTTCGGGTTGACAGCGGCCGCGATCGCCCTGCTGGTGCTCTGGACCCACCGCAAGGGCCGCGCCCCGCGCAGCAAGTGGCTGCTGCGCGCCGGCCTGCTCATGCCGCTGCTGCCACTGGCCGCGAACGCCTTCGGCTGGATCTTCACCGAGATGGGCCGCCAGCCGTGGATCGTCTTCGGCGAGATGCTCACCCGCGACGGGGTGTCCCGAAGCGTGTCACTGACCGAGGTACTCACCTCGTTCACCGCGTTCACCCTGATCTACGCCACCCTCGCCGTGGTCGAGTTCCGGCTGCTCGTCCGCTACGCCAGAGCCGGCGTCCCCGACCTCACCGAGCAGCCCGAGAACGACAACGAACACGACGACGCCGAGCGTCCGCTCGCGTTCGCCTACTGACCTCCGGGAGCGCACCGTGGAACTCACCACCATCTGGTTCCTGCTCATCGCCGTGCTCTTCACCGGCTACTTCATCCTGGAGGGCTTCGACTTCGGCGTCGGCATGCTGCTGCCCGTCCTCGGCCGCGACGACCGGGAACGCCGCGTGCTGATCAACACCATCGGTCCGGTCTGGGACGGCAACGAGGTCTGGCTGATCACCGCCGGCGGCGCCATGTTCGCCGCCTTCCCCGAGTGGTACGCCACCATGTTCTCCGGCTTCTACCTGCCGCTGCTGCTGATCCTGCTCGCCCTGATCGCCCGCGGCGTCGCCTTCGAGTACCGCCACAAGCGCCCCGAGCCCTCCTGGAAGCGCCGCTGGGACGCCGCGATCTTCTTCGGCTCGCTGGTGCCGGCGCTGCTGTGGGGGGTGGCGTTCGCCAACATCCTGCGCGGCGTGCCGCTCTCGGCCGACCACGAGTACGTCGGCGGGCTGCTCGACCTGCTCAACCCGTACGCCCTGCTCGGCGGCGTGACCACCGCCGCGCTCTTCCTCACCCACGGCGCGGTCTTCGTCGCGCTGAAGACGGTGGGCGACATCCGCGAGCGCGCCGGGAAGCTCGCCGTGCGGGTGGGCGCCGGCGCGGCGGTGCTGGCGGTGGCGTTCCTGGTTTGGACGCTGGGCATCCGCTCCAGCACGGCCGCCGTCGCGCTCGCCGCCGCCGCGGCGCTCGCGCTGCTCGGTGCCCTCGCCGCCGCCCGGGTACGACGGGAGGGGTGGGCGTTCGCCGGCACCGCGGCGGCGATCGGCCTGGCCGTGGCGACCCTGTTCGCGGCGCTCTTCCCGAACGTGCTGCCCTCGACGCTGGACGCGGCCGGCACGCTGACCGCCACCAACGCCGCCTCCACCCCCTACACCCTGAAGATCATGAGCTGGATCGCGGTGGTGTTCACCCCGATCGTGATCGCCTACCAGGGTTGGACGTACTGGGTGTTCCGCAAGCGCATCGGCGTGGCACACATCCCGCAGCACTAGCACCGACCACCGCCGGCCGCCCGTTCCCCGGGGCGGGCCGGCGGTCCGTGCGGGGGCGCGGGTGTCCAGGACCGTCGGGTCCGCCCCGGCGAGCTCCGGACGCATCCGATGAACCTTCCTGCGGCCCGCACTATGGTGATCCGGTGAACGGTGCGCCCTGGACCCACCTGCTCGGCAGCGCGACACCTGTCGTCGGCGCGCCGATGGCCGGCGGAGCGAGCACCCCGGCCCTGGTACGGGCGGTCACCGCGGCCGGCGGCTTCGGTTTCGTCCCCGCCGGCTACCGCAGCGCCGAAGCGCTCGCCGCCGACCTGACCGACCTGGCCGCCACCGGCACACCCTGCGGGGTGAACCTCTTCGTGCCCGGCCCGCCCGAGATCGACGAGGCGATCTTCCGCGAGTACGCCCGGCGCATCGCCGCCGAGGGCGAACCGTACGGCCTCGACCTGGCCGCCGCGCCGCTCACTCACGACGACGACCACTGGACCGACAAGATCGACCTGCTGGTGCGGCATCCGGTGCCGGTGGTCAGCTTCACGTTCGGGCTGCCCGACCCGGCGGCGCTGGCCGCGCTGCGCGGCGCCGGCACCCGGACACTCGCCACCGTCACCTCCGTGGCCGAGGCGCTCGCCGCCCGCGACCTCGACGTCGACGGGCTGATCGCCCAGGGCACCGAGGCCGGCGGGCACAGCGGCGTCCACGATCCGCGGCGACCGGCCGTGCCGACCTCCACCCGACCGCTGGTGCGCGACGTGGTCGCGGCCACCGGCCTGCCGGTCCTCGCGGCCGGTGGGGTGGCCGGCCCGGACGACGTCCGTGACCTGATCGGAGCGGGAGCCACCGCGGTGGTCGTGGGGACCCTGCTGCTGCGCACCGACGAGAGCGGCGCGAACCGGACCCACCGCGACGCCCTCGCGGACCCGGCCCGCACCACCACCGTCGTCACCCGCGCCTTCACCGGCCGGCCGGCCCGGGGACTGCGCAACACGTTCATCGACAGCTACGAGCCGGCCGCGCCGCTCGGCTATCCCGAGCTGCACCACCTGACTCGCGGCATGCGCGCGGCGGCCGCCGCGGCCGGGCACCCGGACCGGCTGCACCTCTGGGCCGGCACCGGCTACCGCAACGCGCGTACCGGCCCCGCCGCGGCCGTGGTGGAGGCGCTGACCACCGCCCTCTGACCCGGCCGGCCGGTGGCGTCCACCCCGGTTTTCGACCTTCGGCAATGATCGACTCGGATTCCTTGACGTCGGGCTGGCCCAGGTGGGGCGATACCGCGTTTTCCAGGAAGCCGAGTCGATCAGCCGTGCGGCACGGTCGGGACTGCGCGGCACAGTCGCATCGCGCGCGCCTCAGCGCGACTCGTCCGCGCCCTCCTCGGTGCCCGCCTCGCGCAGCTCCGCCAACCGGGCCTCGATCTCCGCCAGCTCGGCGCGCAGCTTCTCCGCCTGCTGCTCCGCCTCGGCCCGCTCGGCCGCCAGGATCTGCTCCACCGCCTCGTGCACCCCCGGCACGTCGACAAGCGCCACCATCCGCAGCGCCTCCGCCGGTTTCACCACGTACGGCTTCGCCAGCGCCTTGCTGCCCTGCTGGGCCGCGACCGTCCACTCACCGTCGGCGTAGGCGAGCGTCACCGTCAGCCCGGCCGGCCCCTTCGGCTTCGCCACCTTCGCCGCCCGACGTGCCGGCTTGGCCGCCTCGACCGTCTCCACCTTCGACTCCTCACGTGGCGCCGGCCGCGGCGCCGGCACCCGATCCAACACGAACTCCGGCTCCGCCGGCGCCGCGGCCGGTTCGGGCTCCGGTTGCGGCTCCGGTTCGACCGCCTTGCGCCCCGCGCCGCGCGGCGCCACCGCCACGTCGGCGGGGGAGAAGGGCAGCTCGTCGCGGCCGAACCGGACGACGACGAACTCCTCCGACTCGGTCGGGTCGGTCAACTCCACCACCTGACCGATCTGCCCGGCGATCTGCCCCGCCGCGGCGGTGAACACCACCTTCGGCTTGCGGCCCGCGGCCAACGCCTCCCGGAAGGTGCGTACGTCGTCTTCGGACAACCCTTGGCCAGCGGCACCCATCAGCAACCTCTCCCGTACACCTGTTTGATTCCTGTCTTGATACCAGCCCGCTGTGACAGCGCGCACCGGGGGTGACCACCCGCCGAACCCC
>NZ_SMKG01000293.1 GCF_004348525.1 Micromonospora sp. 15K316
GGCGTTGGGGAGGGTCGGGTGGTTGGTCGGCGACTGGTCAGCAGCAGGTCGCCAGGTAGGACTGCAGCTCGGCGAGGGCGGCGAGCGTGCCGTCCCGATCCGCCCGGTAGTAGACGGTCTTCCCGTCTCGGCGGGAGGTGGCCACCCGTCCGCGTCGCAGCAGGGTCAACTGTTGCGACGCCGTGGCCTGGCTGATGCCGACCCGCTCGGCCACCTCGCCCACCGACAGTTCGGCGCCCTGGGCGAACAGCATCATGATCCGCTGCCTGGTGGGGCTGCCCAGGGCCTTGAGGAACTCCTGCGTCTGCGACGCCAGACCCTTGGGAACGCCGGCGGCGCGCGGAGGTGTGGCTGCACCTGTGGGCTGTCCGGCTGTGGCGTCGCTCATGGCCCTACCTTCCCCCGCCATCATCATATTGTCATTCAACCAAACGACGATATGATCGTGCCATGACAGCTCGAACCGAGCCAGTGATCATCATTGGCGGCGGCCAGGCAGGCCTGGCCGCCACCCGAGCCGCCCTGACCGCGGGCCCGCGGCTCGTCGTCCTGCAGGCGGGCAGCGAGCCCGTTGGCTCCTGGCCCGACTACTACGACAGCCTCACCCTCTTCTCGCCCGCCCGATACAGCGCGCTACCCGGCATGCGCTTCGACGGCGACCCGGACCCCGCTACCCCCGCCGTGACGAGGTCACGGCGTACCTGCGCCGTTACGCGCAGAACTTGGACGTCGAGATTCGCACCGGTACTCGGGTTCTCGCCGTCGACGTACGTCCCGGCGGGGGATACCTCGTCCGCACCGAAACCGGCGACGAGCTGGCCGCGGTGGGCATCGTCGCTGCCAGCGGATCGTTCGGCAACCCGTACATGCCCACACTGCCCGGCCAGAACGACTACGCCGGCGACCTCCGGCACGTCGCCCGCTACCGGCGGCCGGAGGTTTACGCGGGCAAGCGGGTCATCGTCGTGGGTGCCGGCAACTCCGCCGTCCAGGTCGCCTACGAGATCGCGGCCCACGCTCGGGTCACGCTCGCCACCCGGGAACCCGTGCGCTTCCTGCCCCAACGCCTCGGCGGGCGGGACCTCCATTGCTGGCTGCGGGTCACCGGCGCGGACCGCCTGCCCCGCCGCGTCCTCACCCGTCTTGTTCGACACGCCACCGTGCTCGACACCGGCGTCTACCGCGACGCCCTCGCCTCTGGGCTGCTCTCCCGGCGGGACATGTTCACCGCCTTCACCCCTGACGGCGTCATCTGGGCCGACGGCACGGCCGAGCCGGTCGACGCTGTCATCTTCGCCACTGGCTACCGCCCGGACCTCGCATACCTCAAACCCCTCGGTGCTCTCGACCATGGCGCCCCTCGGCAGGTGGGCGGGATCTCCACCACCCATCCGGGACTGGTCTATCTCGGGTTGGAGTTCCAGCGATCCTTCGCCTCGAACACCCTGCGCGGCGTCGGCCGCGACGCCGCGCACGTCATGACTGCCCTCGCCGCTCACGCGGCCGGACGCCAAGGCCGGCAGCGGAATGCGGACGTCGCCTCGCGCACGGGATCCAGCGCTCAACGCTGATCGCGTTCGGTGATCGGCGCTGGTAGGTACGGGGTTTGCCCGGCGGCTTACGCCAGCGACGAGGGGGTCGGCTCGACCGACAGCAGGGCGGCGAGCTGGCGCAGGATTCCCGGGCGGGCGCGGTAGTAGACCCACGTGCCCCGCCGTTCGGCATCCACCAGGCCCGCTTCGCGCAGCGTCTTGAGGTGGTGCGAGATCGTCGGCCCGGTCAGGTCGAACGCCGCGTCAGGTCGCACACGCACGCGCCGCCCACCTGCACGAGCGTGACCTGCCCTTCCTTGGCCTGGAGGCCGGTGACACCGTCGGCGCGGCGGTGCGGCAGTGGGGTCACGTGCGGGTGTTCTCGCCGTGGCGGAACAACGCCGACCCGGCCGCGCGCCGGTTGCTCGACGACGCCGGCTGGGTCGCCCCGGCCGGGGACGCGCTGCCCACCGGCGCGGATCTGGTCGCGGACTACCTTCAGCCCCTCGCGGAGCTGCCGCAGCTCAAGCCGCGCCTGCGCTACGGCGCGGGTGGAGGCGATCAGCCGGCTCGGCCTGGACCGGCTGCGCACCGCCGGCCGAGAGCAGGCGCCGTTCCTGATCCGCCTGGCCGACGGCGACGAGCTGCTCGCCCGGGCCGTCATTGACGCCTCCGGCACCTGGGGCACCCCCAACGTCCTCGGCGCCTCCGGCCTGCCCGCCTGTGGAGGAAGGACGTGGCCGCCTTCCTCGAGCACGCCCTGCCGGACGTGCTCGGCGCGGACCGGGACTGGTTCGCCGGTCGGCACACCCTCGTCGTCGGCGCCGGCCACTCGGCGGCTAACACGCTGCTCTCCCTGGCCGAGCTGGCGGCCGCGGAGCTGGACACGGAGGTGACCTGGGCGATCCGCTCGGCGAGTCCGGCCCGCACTTACGGCGGTGGCGACGCCGACGCGCTGCCCGCCCGCGGTGCGCTCGGCTCCCGGCTGCGTGAGCATGTCGACGCCGGCCGGATCCGGCTGCTCACCGGCTTCTCTGTGCATGCGCTCACCCCGGCTGACGGGCGGGTCGCCGTGGTCGTCCGGCACGCGGACGGCGGTGAGGAGTCCGTCGTCGTGGACCGGATCGTCGCCGCCACCGGCTTCCGCCCCGACCACTCCATCGCCGCCGAGCTGCGCCTGGACCTCGACCCGGTCCTGGGTGCCACCCGCGCCCTCGCGCCGCTGATCGACCCGAACGAGCACTCCTGCGGCACCGTGCCGCCGCACGGCGTCGGCGACCTCGCCCACCCCGAGGCCGGCTACTACGCCGTGGGCATGAAGAGCTACGGCTGCGCCCCGACGTTCCTCATGGCCACCGGCTACGAGCAGGTCCGCTCCGTCGTCGCCGCCCTCGCCGGGGACTGGGACACCGCCCGCGACGTCCAGCTCGACCTGCCCGAGACCGGCGTTTGCAACAGCAACCCCGCCGACTCCACCGGCACCGACAGCTGCTGCGGACCGGTCTCGGCGGAGACGGCCGGCAAGAGCCTGGCTACCCGCTGCTGCGGCAGCTGATGACCATCAACCTCACCACGGTGCCAGCCGGCCGACAGGTCGGCGGGCACCGTGGTGACGGCCGGCGCATCGTCGCCGCCCTCGCCATCACCACCACCATTGGCTACGGCAGTCTCTACTGCGCCTACGCGGTTCTGCTCCGCCCGATCGCGGCCACGCTCGGCGTTTCCGCCACCGTTGTCACCGGCGCACTCACCGCCTCCGTCCTCGCCAGTGCTCTCATGGCCATCCCCGTCGGCCGGTGGCTCGACCACCATGGCGGACGCGCCTTGATGATCGCCGGCTCCATCGCCGCCACGGTTGTTCTGCCCAGAGGTTGGGGACGCGGCTGGCGGGTGGGCCGCCGAGGGCGGTGTGGTGGCGGTGGTGATTGTAGTTGTGCAGCCAGGCTGGTAGGGCAGCTCGGCGGGCGGCCTCGCTGGGGTAAGGCCGGGCATATGGATCTACCTCTGGGCCTTCCACCGGTCAATCAGGGCCGGTAGCTCCCGCCACAGGTAGTCGTAGAAGTCCCGCATCTCGGCCAGGCGGCGGCCAGCCGCACTGTCCTCACCGGTGGCCGATATGCCCTGCTCGGCGGCCTCCCGCATCACCTTGACCAGCTGGTTCTGCTCGGACATGAGGGTCGCCCAGGCACCTTCGCGGAAGCGGAAGTGTTCCCGGCGGCTGCCGGGAGCGGGCACCCTCTCGATCAACCCGACTGCAGTGAGCGACTTCAACGCCGTCGAGACGCTGCCCGAGCTGATGGTCAGCAGTTCGGTGATCTCGCCCGCGGTCAGCGTGTCCCGCTCGGTAAACAGCAGCGCCGCCAGCACCCGTGCGGTCATCCGTTGCATCCCCCCTTGGGTCAGCGTCAGGGCAAGGCGCTCCGCCGGATCACTCAAGGCCGACACTCCGGTCCTCCCGTCACTCATCTTGACGAAATCCTAACACCTCCGAATCTTCAGAGATCTCTGAAGATTCGATACTGTGATGGCCATGGGAGACGTGATTCAGCTGGAGAAGCTGACCAAGACGTACGGGACCCGCCGAGGGCTGGTCGAGCTGAACCTGACGGTGACCGAGGGCGAGGTGTTCGGCTACCTCGGCCCGAACGGTGCCGGGAAGTCCACCACCATCCGGCTGCTGCTGGACCTCATCCGTCCCACGAGTGGCCAGGCTCGGCTGTTCGGCCGTGACCCGCACGAGCACGCCGTCGAACTCCACCGCCGGATCGGCTACCTCGCCGGCGACTTCGTGGTCAACCCCCGCCAACGGGTCGGCGAGTGCCTGACCTTCCTTGCCGACCTGCGCGGCGGCGTACCCCGAGCGCGGATCCAGGAACTGGCCGCCCGACTCGATCTCGACCTGACCGCCCGGATCAAGGCACTGTCCAAGGGAAACCGGCAGAAAGTCGGCCTGATCCAGGCCTTCATGCACCACCCCGACCTGCTGATCCTCGACGAGCCGACCTCCGGACTCGACCCGCTCGTCCAACAGACCTTCCTCGACCTCGTCCGCGAGGCCAAGGCCGCCGGACAGACCGTCTTCATGTCCTCGCACATCATGGCCGAGGTCGAAGCCGTCGCCGACCGGGTCGGGATCATCCGCGAGGGCCGGCTCGTCGCCCTCGACACGGTCGCCCGGCTCCGCGACCACGCCCTACATCGATTCGAAATCACCTTCACCGGCCCGATCGACCAGGCTGCCCTCACCACGCTCCCCGGCATCTCCGACCTGACCATCGACGGCCCGACCGCCCGGTTCGCCCTGGCCACCGACCCCAACGAACTGATCCAGATCCTCGCCCGACACCAGGTCACCAGCCTGCGGGCCAGCGAACCCGACCTCGAAGAACTCTTCTTCACCTACTACCAGCCCACCGACGCCGCCAAGGAGACCAGCCATGCCTAACGTCCTGACCAAGACCCTCTGGGACTCCCGCCGCAGCCTCACCGGCTTCGCCGCCGGCACCGCCCTGGTCGGCACCATGTACGCCGGCTTCTACCCCCAGGTCGCCGACGGGGCGATGGGCCAGGCCGTCGAAGGCTTCTCCCCCGCCCTGCGCGAAGCCCTCAACATGGAAGACATCGCCAGCGCCGCCGGCTACCTCGGCTCCAGCGTCTTCGGCATCATCGTGCCCCTGATCGCCGTCATCTACGGCATCGCCACCGGCACCCGCGCCATCGCCGGCGACGAGGAAGCCGGCTACCTCGATCTCCTCCTCGCCCACCCGGTCAGCCGCACCAGACTCCTGCTGCACCGCAGCGCCGCACTGGCCATCGGCGCCGGCATCCTCGCCGGCCTCGTCCTGCTCGCCATGCTCGCCATCCGTAACACCGCCCACCTCGACACCGTCAGCATCGACCAGTTCGCCGCCCAGTGCGTGGCACTGGCACTGCTCTCCACCGTCTTCGGCAGCATCGCCGTCACCATCGGCGCCGCCACCGGCAGCCGGGCCGCCGCACTCGCCGGCAGCGCCGCCGTCGGCGTCCTCGCCTACGCCGCGAACACCTTCGCCACCCAGCTCGGCGCCGACGGTCTCCGGTACGCCTCCCCGTTCCACTACTACATCGGCAACGAACCACTCCGTAACGGCTTCCAGTGGACCGACCTCGGCATCCTCGCCGCGACCATCGCCGTACTCGTCCTCATCGCCACCACCGTCTTCAACCGCCGCGACCTGACCAGCTGAACCACACCACCCCGTCCCGCCGACCACCGACGCGCCGGCGAGACGGGAGCAGCCGAAGCCCCACACGCCGGCCCCAGCCGGGCTCGACGCCGCTAACAATCGACTGGCCCGCCCCCCACCTCCGGCCAGGCGGCGGCCTAGGGCGTGTCCTGTCGATCATGGAAGCCAGATGATGGCGGCGATGAGGACGAGGCTGGCCTGGTAGAGGGATGCGCGTTTGGCGTAGCGGGTGGCCAGGTCACGCCACTGTTTGAGCCGGTTGAAGCAGCGTTCCACGACGTTGCGTTTGCGGTAGATCGCCTTGTCGAAGGCTGGTGGTCGTCCGCCGGTGCTGCCCTTGGCGGCGCGGCGGGCGACCTGGTCACAGCGTTCGGGGATGACGTGTTTGATTCCCCGGGAGCGCAGGGCTCGCCGGGTCGAGTCGTGGGCGTAGCCCTTGTCGGCGATCAGCACATCGGGCCGTTTGCGAGGCCGGCCGGGTCCCGGCTCGTT
>NZ_SMKG01000294.1 GCF_004348525.1 Micromonospora sp. 15K316
CCCTCCCACATGCGGCCGCTGGCCAACAGACATCCCGGTCCCGCACTGATCTTGGCAAGGCATTCCGCCAGCGGTAAGCCGACGTGGTCGAGGAATGCCAGGGGAGCCCAACCGGTTCCGCCCTCGGCGCCGTCGACGGTCACCGCGTCGGCGCCGGCGGCCCAGGCCACCTGCGCGGCGTGGGCAACGTCCCTTCCCGGGTGCAACTTGACCCACGTTCGCGCCCGCGGGTAGTTGTTGCGCATCAGTCGAACCTGCTGACGCAGGATCTCTTCGGTAAAAGTGCCCGGGCTGGCGCTGCGCAACGCCCGTCCGCTGCCGTCGTCGAGCACCGCGTCGATGGCGAAACGGTCGGCGACCGCTGGCGCCGAGCTGGCGTCGAGCAGCGTCATCCCGCCCAGTCCGGGCTTAGCGCCCTGTCCGAGCTTCAACTCGAACGCGAGTCGCCCGGATTCGAGCAGCGGTCGCACCGTCGGGTCGCTGTACACGAGGTTCCACACCTCGGCGTCGGCGTCCTCGGTGCTCTGCTGCACGACCACTCCCCCACGCCCGTCAGGAAGTTCTTTGAGGTAGGCACGCACCCTGGTTAGCAATGACACGTCGAGGTCCGGATCCGTACGGCCGAAACCGATCGCCGGAACCACGTTCTCGCCGATGACCATCGGCAGGCCGAGACGGCCGGCCTGCCGGCTCACCGCAGAGCCCAGGGTGGCGCTGGCAACCTGGGTCGAGCCGAGTGCCGTGACAAATAGCGGCAGCGGGGAGCGGAAGCCGCCCAGGTCGGTGTCCAGAGCTACATCGGTGTAGAGCGGCTCCCGACCCAGCTCGATCAACGCCTCGAGTCGACGAGGCATGAAGACGGGTGGCACGATCCGCATGTCGTCGATGGCATCGGACGCCACCGGCGGCGTGACATGAGCCCCGGCGCCCCAGACGCTGTTGCCGTACGACTCCGGAGGCGGGAAGACCCGCCCGGCCCCCTCCCGTGCCCGCGCCCGGACCTCCTGCTCTGGGAAACCGGGCGCCCGCAACGCGCCCGTCATGGCGCCACCACGCCAGGCACCTTGGGGAATGCGCTCGCCTGCCACACCGCCGGTAGTCCCGCGAGGTAACGGGTAAGGCGCTCCACCCCGACACCGAATCCCGCGCTGGCCGGAATGCCGGCCCGTGCCAAATCGAGGTACCAGCCGTACTTCGCCGGGTTTTCGCCTGTCTCCCGCATGCGGGCGACGAGCCTGCCGTAGTCGTACTCCCGCTCGCTGCCGCTGCACAATTCGCCGTAGCCCTCCGGCAGGATGAGGTCGAAGTTCTGCAGCACACCAGGTGATTCCTGGTGCTCCCGGTCGTAGAACCCGCGCGATCCCTTCGGGTAGTCCGTGACGAAGAACGGCCGCTCGGCCTGTCGCGACAGGATCACCTCCGCCTGCCAGTCGATCTCGGCGGCCTCGCTCTGATCGTGGCCGAGCCGTCGCAGCGATTCGACGGCCTGCCCGTGGGTGATCCGGCCGAAGTTCCCGCCCACGGCGGCCACCAACGCTGCTCTGTCCCTGGACAAGGACGCGAGTTCCGCAGGTACAGTGGTGCAGATCATCTCCACCGCGTGCCGGACGAGACCTTCGAGCAGCCCCATGATGTCGTCCCGCGATGCCCCCGCCGCCTCGACGTCGATTTGGTGGAACTCGGCGAGGTGCCGGCTGGTCGAGCTGGTTTCCAGCGGCTCCAGCCGCACATTCGGGGCGATGTAGAAAATCTTGTCGAAGCTCAGCAGCGCGGCCTGCTTGTAGAGGATGGCGCTGGTCATCAACTTGTACCGGTGTCCGTAGTAGTCGACGTCGACCTGTTTGGCCCCGCGTGCTCCGGGGTCCGTCACGGGACCGATGATCGGCGACAGCAACTCCACGAAACCTTTCGCCCGCAGGTACTCCCGGGCGGCGGTCAGCAGGCAGTGCTGGATGGTGAGCGCCGATCGGGTGATAGGCGAGGCAAGGTGGCGGCCTGGGTCACTCGGCAGCTCGGGCGATCCGGCGTCGATGTCCGTCTGCGGCAAGGTCCTGGTCACAGATCCTCCTAGCGGTTGTCGTCGGGTTGACTCATGAGCGGGCGGTGACTCATGGTTCGCCGCCCACGACGGCCGCCCAGGGCAGCACTGTCGAACTTGCGGGAGACGAAGGACAGCGAATCGAGCAGGTCGGCCGATCCGATAGCTCCCCCGGTCCGCGGTCCGTCCACCGCAGGGATGGGCAGGGCGCCGAGCGCCGACCAGCGCAGCCAGCCGCTCGAATCGATGTATGCGCGGGTTTGGCCGGCGTTGTCCGGATGCAGGCAGAACGGAATGTCCAACCAGCCTCGCCGGAACGCCTCGACCAGGGCGACTCCGACGTCGGAATGCAGCGACAGGGTGGCCTCGACGAGGGCCCGCGCCTCATCGAGGAGGCCGGTGTTCGTCACCGGTGCCGTGTTCGGCGCCGCCGCCCTCTCCGCCGCCGCGACCGACGCGGCATACTCCATGGCGGCGACGTTCTCCGCGATCGACGGGATGCGATGCGCCTCGGCAGTCGTCTTGACGATTAGCCGCGCCGAGCCGGTACGCACGGCGAGCCGCGCTGCCTCCGCCAGGACGCCGTTCGCACCCTCAGGCGTGCGCGGAAAGAGACCCATGTAGGTGTAAAGCACCACGTGCCAGTCACAGTCGTCGAGCAAAATTCGGGCTAGGTGCCGCAGCGCGAGGATGGCCTCCCGGTCCTGCTCTGCGTTGCTCTGCTGGGCGTAACTGACCGAGACACTCCGAACGCCGTGTTGGCGGAAGAACATCGCCTCTAGCAGGCTGAGCGCCACCAGCAGGCTCGGCGGACACAGTTGCCCCAAGAGGCAACCGCCGAAGGTTTCCAGATGCGGATCTGCCTGCGCCGAGCCGTTTTGGGTGAACATCTCGCAAGCCTGCGCCCAGTTGCGCACCGACTCGCGCAGCGGCAGCCGGCTGTACGGCATGCAGTAGGAGACGGGGCCACCCTCGGTGGCGTCCAGTCCCACCGCCATCAGGGCGGCGAAGATGTGCTGGGGACGTGCGGAGCCGTGCCTGACCTGGACCGGGAAGGTCTTGTCCCGTACGCCATGAAGCACCCTGCGGCTCACGAGCAGGTCGTGGTCGGCGATCGGGTAGCCGTTGAGTTCCAACCCCGCGGCTAGCGCCGTCTGCACCGCGTTGCGGTCCCCGGTCCGGGTGAAACTGTCGACGGTGATGGTGCCGGCGGTAGTCGCCCGGGCGGCCTTCGTCGCTTCCAGTCCGGCCCGCATGACGGCGGGGTCGCTCATGCCCATTCTCGGCTGGACCACCAGACGACCGGCCTGGTGTTGATCAGCGACGAACTGGCCGAAGGAGCCGCAGGCCGGCTGCCTGCCCGCGGCCCCTTCCGCCGGGCGCTGGTGGTTCACGACGTCACCCCGACCGGCAGCGCCGCCACAAATGAGCGGAACAGCTGGATGTCCGCGTCCTCCTCGAATACGCCGTCGAACCCTGCGTCGACGAGCGAGGCCGAGCTCCGGTGGTCCGGCCCGGAGATGCCGAGCTTGCCGCCGATGACCACCGGCATCTGCCTGAGTTCGGAATGGTTGCGCAGCACCCTGATCAGGCGGCTGCCGTCCTGGAAACCGTGACCGTTGACGGTGCTGACGACCAGCAGGTCGGGACGGTTTCTCAGGCACTCCGCTACGATTAGCTGATCCGGAGCGCAGGGGCCCAAATTGACAACCCGACAGCCGGCTTCTTCCAACACCAGCTGCAGGTAGACGAGATTCCAGGTGTGCGAATCGGACGACACGCTCGACACGATGACGGTACGACTCGCGGTGCCGAGCTCCGCGGGGCAGCGAACGAGTTCCATGGCCCGCATTTACTCCTGACTCGAAGATTTGTTCGACGGTCGACGTTGGATATGCAGCCGAGCACTGACTCAGCCGATGCGGTGCAGCCACCCGTCGGGGTCCGGGGCCAGGCCGTGGTGGAGGTCGACGAGCGCCTCCCGCAGCCGCAGCGTCACGGGACCGGGTCCACCGTCGCCGATCGTCCAGTCCCCGTCGACGTCACGCACCTGGTACACCGGGGTGACCACAGCGGCGGTGCCGCAGGCGAAAACCTCCGTGATCAGACCCTGGCGGCATTCGTCCCGCCACTGGTCCACCGAGATCCGCTCCTCTCGCGGCCGGTAACCCAGCCGCTCGGTCAGGGTGAGCAGGCTGTTCCTTGTGACGCCGGGCAGGAGGGTCCCTGTCAGCGCCGGAGTCACCACCTCGGCGTCCTTTCCCCGACCTCGGACGAAGAAGAGGTTCATCCCGCCCATCTCCTCCACCCAGCGGCGTTCAACCGCGTCCAGCCAGACGACCTGCTGGCATCCGGCCTGCTCGGCGGCACGCTGCGCGAGGAATGACGGGGCGTAGTTGGCGGCGATCTTGACGTCGCCCGTCCCGCCCGGGATCGCCCTACTGTGTTCGCGGCTGACCCAGACCGAGACCCCGCTCACCTGCTTGCCGAAGAAACCGCCCGCGACGAACGCCATCAGCAGGAAACGGAAGGTGTTCGAAGGCCGCAGCATCAGCGAAGGGTCCGTCCCGAACACCATGGGCCGCAGGTAGATGCTATGCGCGGGGTCGTCGGAGAGGTGCGCCTCGTCGGCGACGATGAGGTCCTCGATGGCCCGTACGAAGAGGTCTTCGGGAACCTCGGGGATGACCACCCGCCGCGCCGACCGCTGGAAGCGCCGGGCGTGGTCCCTGGGGCGGAACACCGCCATCGTCCCGTCGTGCTGGCGGTGCGCCTTCAGTCCCTCGAAGGCGACCTGAGCGTAGTGCAGGCCCAACGTGCCCGGGTGCAGAGACAGGTTTTCCAGGCGGCGCAGGTCAGCTCCGTGCCAGCCCTCGGCCGGCGTCCAGTCCATAGTGACCATGTGGTCGGTGAAAGCGTCGCCGTGACCGGGGTTGTGCACCACCCGGGAGGCGTTGGTGACCCGGAGTGCGGGTGCGGAGGCCATTAGATCTCCTTTCAAACCAAGGGGGCGAAGAAGAAGGTGTCGCGGCGGGAGATCCGCCCGTCGTCCTCGACGACGAAGAAGTCGGCGAAGCGGAGGTCAACGTCCTTGCCGTCGTGGAGCACACCGTGGAACCGGCCGTGCACGGCGACTTTGGCATCGTCGGCCAGCAGGGTGTCAACGATGTGTTCGCCCTCCCGGATCATCCGGACGGCGCGGTAGAAGCGTTCGAACGCGTCCCGGCCGACGATCGGCTGGTAACCCGGCCGGTGATAGGTCACGTCGTCGGTGAACAGGTCGACGAGCGCGGGGACGTCACCGCTGTCGACGAGCGAGTAGCAGCGCAGTACTTGTTCGATCGAGCGGTCATGGTGCGGTGTAGTTCCTGTGGTCACGTCACCCCTCCTTTGGGGATTCGGTATGTGCCGGCGTCGTCTGGGCAGGTGGCTCAGGAGGACGTCCTGCGGGTCAGAAGGGGCCGCGCCTTCGGCGCGGTCTCCAGGCGGGAGGCGATTGCCTCGACGGTGGGCCCCTCGAAAACGGCGCGGATGCTCAGCTCGAGGCCGAAGGCGCTCCTAATCCGGCTGATGAGCCGGGTGGCGAGCAGCGAGTGCCCTCCGAGAACGAAGAAGTTGGCGTCGATGCCGACGGCGTCGAGGCCGAGCAGCTCGCAGAAGAGTGCGCACAACGTTTCCTCGCGGTGGTTGCGCGGCGCTGCGCCGACGGCCAGGCACGCGTAGTCGGGCTCCGGGAGCGCCGCCCGGTCCAGCTTGCCCGTCGGCGTGAGTGGCAGCACGTCCAAGACCACGAAGGCGGCCGGTACGAGGTGCTCGGGAAGGTGACTCTCGGCGTGCCGGCGCAGGTCGACGGGATCTGCATCACCGACGACGTAAGCCACGAGTCGCTTGTTGCCCTGCGCGTCGGTGCGGACCACGGCGGCGGCGCGGCGTACCGCGGGGTGCCGGGACAGGGCTGCCTCAATCTCACCCGGCTCGATCCGGAACCCCCGAATCTTCACCTGCTGATCCGCCCGACCGACGAACTCCAGCACCCCACCGGCCCGCCAACGCACCAGATCACCGGTGCGGTACATCCGCTCCC
>NZ_SMKG01000295.1 GCF_004348525.1 Micromonospora sp. 15K316
GGTCTCGACGATGACGAGCGCGGTGTCGGGGCGTACGGCGGCGGCGACCTCGTCGGGGCGGGCCCAGGTGACGGTGGTGCCGAGCAGCCCGGTGGCGAGCACGTGGTCGGTTCCGCCGTAGAGGGGGCGGACGGCGACGACGTGCCGGCGGCCGTCGCGGGTGGCGGCGAGCAGGGTCGCGCTGAGCGCCGCCATGCCGCTGGCGAAGGCGACGGACGCGGCGGTGCCTTCGAGCTCGGCGAGGGCGGTCTCGAACCGGGCCACGGTCGGGTTCCAGAGCCGCTGGTAGACGGGGGTGTCGCCGGGGGTGAGCGGCCCGCCGGTGGCGAGGTGCTCGTAGGCGTCGCCGCCGGCGGCGATCGACGGCAGCGGGTTGGTGGTGGAGAGGTCGATGGGCGGCACGTGGACGCCGAGTGCGGTCAGGTCGTCGCGGCCGGCGTGCACGGCCCGGGTGTCCACGGTCGTCACGGGGGAAGCGTCGAATATCAGGCTGATCCGACGCAAGAGTCCCGAAGATGATTTCGTAGATAGGGTTTCAATATGTGTGGTGTTCGGTGCAGCATGGTCGGATGACCCCTGCACCGAACGATCTGCGGCCGTCTCCCACCCTCGACGACACCGATCGCGCGATCCTCACCGAGTTGGCCGCCGACGGGCGGCTGCCGAACAACGCGCTGGCCGAGCGGGTCGGGGTGGCGCCGTCGACCTGCTTGGCGCGTACCCGGGCGCTGCGGGAGAGCGGGGCGATCCGCGGTTTCCACGCCGAGATCGACCCGGCGGCGCTGGGGTTGCCGTTGCAGGCGCTGGTGTCCGTGCGGTTGAGCGCGCACGAGCGCCCGGTGGTGGACGCGTTCCGGGCGCGGTCGGTGCGGTTGCCGGGGGTGGTGTCGGTGTTCCACGTGGCCGGTGCGGAGGACTACGTGCTGCACGTGCGGGCGGCGTCCGCGGACGCGCTGCGGGACTTCGTGCTGGATCATCTGGCCGTGGACCCGGCGGTGCAGCACACGCAGACGAGTTTGATCTTCGAGCAGGCGCGGGGTGTGGGTTGAGTCGCGTCGGGGAACAAATCCGGCGCGACGTGGGTTGGCGAAGCGTGTGATCGACGTACCGCTCTCTGTTCTTGACCTTGCGCCGGTCGCCACCGGCGCCACCGCCGGTGAGGCCCTGCGACACACGACCGAGTTGGCCCGGCGCACCGAGGAGCTGGGGTACCACCGGTTCTGGGTGGCCGAGCACCACAACATGCCGGCGATCGCGAGTTCCGCCCCGCCGGTGCTCATCGCGCACCTGGCGGCGGCGACCTCGACGATCCGGCTCGGCTCGGGCGGGGTGATGCTGCCCAACCACGCGCCGCTGGTGGTGGCGGAGCAGTTCGGCACCTTGGAGGCGCTGCATCCGGGCCGGATCGACCTGGGCATCGGCCGCGCCCCGGGCACGGACCAGGTGACCGCGTTGGCGCTGCGCCGGACCATGGAGGGGCTCTCGGCCGAGGGGTTCCCCCGTGAGCTGGCCGACCTGATGAACTACTTCAGCGGCGAGCAGCCGGGCCCGATCACCGCCACTCCCGGCCTGGGCGAGCAGCCGGCGGTGTGGCTGCTCGGTTCGAGCGGTTTCAGCGCCCAGCTGGCCGGGCTGCTCGGACTGCCGTTCTCCTTCGCGCACCACTTCAGCGCGCAGAACACCCTGCCGGCGCTGATGCTGTACCGGCAGCACTTCCGGCCGTCGCGTTTCCTGGACAAGCCGTACGCCATGGTGGCGGTAAACGTGGTCTGCGCGGAGACGGACGAGCGCGCGCACTGGCTGGCCGGGCCCGCCGGGCTCTCCTTCCTCCGGCTGCGTTCCGGTCGGCCGCAGCCGTTGGCGACGCCGGAGGAGGCGGCGGCGTACCCGTACACCGACGTCGAGCGGGAGTTCGTGGCGCAGCGCCTGGAGGGCCAGGCGGTCGGTTCGCCGGAGACGGTACGCCGTCAGCTGACCGAGCTGCTGGAGCGGACCGGCGCGGACGAGCTGATGCTCACCACGATGGTGTACGACGTCGAGGACCGGGTGCGCTCGTTCCAGTTGGTCGCCGAGGAGGTCGTCGGCGATCTGCGGAGGAATGCCTGAAACACGATCTTCACGCTGGTGTCACCCCCGCGACCCGGACGGGGCCTAGTTTCATATCCGGTGGTGGTACGGCATTCCCGGTCGGGACGGGTCGGGAATGCCGCGGTGTGGCGCACCGGGCCGTAGCTGTGCGGATTCCGCGGCTGCGGTCCGGTGCCTGCCGCGACGCCATCTCGCCCGCCGGTCGGCCGGCGCTCGGGCAACGATCATTTCTCCGCTGGGTTGGGCGCGATGGCCGCGGCGCGATTGACCACTGGCGGCCGGCGGCTGACGTAGGCGCGGGGATCAGGTCCAGGCGCGGGGATCGGCGGCCAGCTCGGTGACCCGCGACGGCAGCGTCCCGCCGGCCACGTCGGCCACCGTCACCAGTTCCAGGATCTCCCGCTCGCTGGCCCGCAACGCGATCCAGACCTCCTGCAACGAGCGGGCCGCGCCGTGGTAGCCGAGCTGCTCCGGGCGCTGCCCCCGCACGTGCGCGAGCGGACCGTCGATCACCCGAATCACCTCGGCCAACGAGATCTCGTCCGCCGGGCGGGCCAGCCAGTAGCCGCCCTCGGGACCACGCTGGGCCTGGACGATGCCGCCCCGGCGCAGCTGCAGCAGGATGCTCTCCAGGAACTTCGGCGGGATCTCCTGGGCCCGGGCGATCTGGTCGGCGGTCACCGGCCGACCCCGCCCCGGCCCGGTGGCCGTCGCCGCGAGCTCGGCGGTCGCGCGGAGGGCGTAGTCGACCCGAGCGGAGAGACGCATGCCGCAAAGGTTATCGGGCTGGTCAGCCGCTCGGCCCGCCGCCCCTCGGCCGATCGGGCACGTCACAGTCGCCCCGCCCGGACCGCGCCGGGCGGCACCCCGCGGTCACGCCCCGACGCGGCGCAGCAGCCCCTCCTGCACGGCGCTGGCGATCTGGCGACCGTCCGTGGTGAACATCCGCCCCGTGGCCAAACCCCGGGCACCCGACGCCGACGGGCTCCAGCAGTCGTAGAGGAACCACTCGTCGGCGCGGAACGGCCGGTGGAACCAGAGCGCGTGGTCGAGGCTCGCCCCGACGACCCCGCCCGGACCCCACACCTCGCCGTGCACCGAGAGCACCGAGTCGAGCAGGGTCAGGTCGGAGGCGTACGTCAGCGCGCAGGCGTGCAGCAGCGGGTCGTCCGGCAGCTTGCCGTCGATGCGCATCCACACCCGCTGGTGGGGGTTGGCGGGCCGGTCTCCGGGGCGTACCCAGCCGGGCTCGCCGACGTAGCGGACGTCGATCGGGCGCGGGATCTGGGACCAGATGCCGAGCCGTTCGGGGTAGCGGGCGAGCCGGTCGGGCATCGTCGGCACCTCGTCCGGCCCCGGCACGTCGAGCGGCGCCGGGGCCTGGTGGTCCAGCCCCTCCTCCGCCCGCTGGAACGAGGCCGACATGAAGAAGATCGGCTTGTCGTGCTGGAGGGCCACCGAGCGGCGTACCGAGAAGGAGCGCCCGTCCCGGACGTTCTCCACCTGGTACTCGATCGGCTCCACCGGGTCGCCGGGACGGACGAAGTAGCCGTGCAGCGAGTGCACGAACCGTTCCTGGTCCACCGTACGGCCGGCGGCCACCAGCGCCTGGCCGGCGACCTGCCCGCCGTACACCCGCTGCGGCCCGACGGGCGGGCTCATCCCCCGGAAGGTCATGGTGGCGGTCTGCGCGAGGTCGAGCACCTCGAGCAGCTGGTCGACCGCGGCCTGGCCGACCACGACCTTCGGGCCGGTCACTGCAAGGCCCGCGCCGAGGCCGCGTCGACCAACGATCCGAGCTGGTGCACGCGCAGCGTGTTGGTCGAGCCGGGGGTGCCGGGCGGGCTGCCCGCCACGATCACCACGTAGTCGCCGGGGTTGGCCCGGTTGAGGCCGAGCAGCGCCTCGTCGACCTGGCGGAACATGTCGTCGGTGTGCTCGACGAAGGGCATGAGGAACGTCTCGACGCCCCAGGCGAGGGCGAGCTGGTTGCGCACCTCCGGCACGGGGGTGAAGGCCAGCAGCGGCAGGTCGCAGTGCAGCCGGCTGAGCCGCCGCACCGTGTCACCGGTCTGGGAGAAGGCGACCAGCGCCTTGGCGCCGATGGCCCGCGCGATGGAGGAGGCGGCGATGGTGAGGGCGCCGCCGTGGGTACGCGGATCGTGCTGCAGCCGCGGCACGGCGAACGAGCCGCACTCCGTCGTCGTCACGATCCGGGCCATGGTGCTGACGGTGAGCACCGGATACTTGCCGACGCTGGTCTCACCGGAGAGCATCACCGCGTCCGCGCCGTCGAGCACCGCGTTGGCCACGTCCGAGGCCTCGGCGCGGGTCGGGCGGGAATTCTCGATCATGGAGTCGAGCATCTGGGTCGCCACGATGACCGGCTTGGCGTTCTCCCGGCAGAGCTGCACGGCGCGCTTCTGCACCAGCGGGACCTCGTCCAGCGGCATCTCCACGCCGAGGTCGCCGCGGGCGACCATGACGCCGTCGAAGGCCAGCACGATGGCCTCCAGGTGGTCCACCGCCTCCGGCTTCTCGACCTTGGCCAGCACGGGCCGCTGCACCCCGACCTCGCCCATGATCGCGTGCACGCGCTTGATGTCGTCGGGCGAGCGGACGAACGACAGTGCGATCATGTCGACCCCGAGGCCGAGAGCGAAGCGCAGATCCTCCTCGTCCTTCTCCGACAGCGCCGGAACGCTGACCGCCACGTTGGGCAGCGACACGCCCTTGTTGTTGGAGACCGGGCCGCCCTCGGTGACCAGGCAGCGGATGTCGTTGCCCTGCACGTCGGTGACCTCGACGGCGACGCGGCCGTCATCGATCAGCAGCCGGTCGCCGGGCTTCACCTCCTGCGGCAGCTTCTTGTAGGTGCAGGAGACGCGATCCTTCGTGCCGAGGATGTCGTCGCTGGTGATCACGACGGAGTCGCCGGTGCGCCACTCGTGGGGGCCGTCGGCGAACTTGCCCAGGCGGATCTTGGGGCCCTGGAGGTCGGCGAGGACGGCCACCGGGTGACCTGCCGCCTCGGCCGCCTCCCGGACCAGCCGGTAGACGGCCTCGTGGTCGGCGTGGCTGCCGTGACTGAAGTTGAGTCTCGCCACGTTCATCCCGGCCTCTACGAGCCCCCGGATGCGCTCCGGGGACGAGGTGGCGGGGCCGAGAGTGCAGACGATCTTCGCGCGGCGTGTCACGCCCATCAGGCTAGTCTCTCCTCCGGGTCGGTCTGCTGACCGACCCCCTCGCGGGCTGCGGAACAATTCTCCACCGTCGCGCGAACACGCGGGGAACACAGGGTGGAACCGCATCCGGGACGTTGTGGCTGGCGGGCAACGGCGACCGCGCGCCGGGAATCGTACGCCTCCCGTCCGGGCCGGCCACCGGGTCCTCCCGGCCCCGAGGTGGGTCGCGTCCCGGCACCGGGTCATCCGGCGCCGGACCGGCACGACCGAACGGGTACCGCGACGGGCGGGTCCCGCCCCCCGGTGACCCGGTGTCGGCCGGCCGCCCTCAGCTCTCGGTCTTGGCCAGCGGGAACTCCAGCGAGCCGGCCGGGCAGAGGAAGGTCATCACGTCCACCCGGTAGAGCCCGGCCTGCACCGCGGGGTCGGCCTCCATCACGCTGCGCACGTCTTCCACCGAGCCGGTACGGGCCAGCCCGAACCCGATCGGCGGGTCCGGGTTGTGCGCCCGCCCGTCCACCGAGCCGGAGACCAGGACGATCCCGCGCTTGTGCAGCGCGTCCATGTGTTCGGCGTGCTCGGCCTGCAGCCGCTGGATGGTCTGGGTCGACAGCGCCCGGCCGGCCCGCCCCGGGTAGAGCACGATGCACTCGTACGTGTCGAGCGCGAAGTCGACCTGCGGCACTCCCGCCATTGCAGCCCCCTCCCGCCGTGGCGCCGCCGGCCCGAACCCGACGCGGGCCGGCGCCACCGGCACGGGCTCAGCGTCGCACGGGCCGTGACGGCGTGGTCGCCGCTCGGCCAATCCGGCCGGGCCGCCCCGTTGCGCCGGAGCCGTTCCCGCC
>NZ_SMKG01000296.1 GCF_004348525.1 Micromonospora sp. 15K316
GGCGTAGGCGGCGAGGTGGGCTACCTGGGCCGGATTCAGGGACGGGCGTACCCGGTCCCGGGCGGCCGCGACGTGCGCGGCGGTGACCGTGGAGGCGCTCAGCGACTCCCGCATCGCGGCCAGCGCCGCCTCGCGTACCAGGGCCGCGCAGTCCGCCGCCGAGAAGCCGTCCAACTCGTCGCCGAGCGCGGCGAGGTCCACGTCCGGCGCGAGGGGCACGGTGCGGGCGGCGGCGCGCAGGATCTCCTTCCGGGCCGGCCCGTCCGGCGGCGGCACGTAGACCAGGCGCTCCAGCCGGCCGGGACGCAGCAGCGCCGGGTCGACCAGGTCGGGCCGGTTGGTCGCGCCGACCACCACCACGTTGCGCAGCGCCTCCACCCCGTCCAGCTCGGTGAGGAGGGCGGCCACCACCCGGTCGGTCGTACCGCCGTCGCCGGCCTGACCGCGTACCGGGGCGAGCGCGTCCACCTCGTCGAGGAAGATCAGGGTGGGCGCGGCCTCCCGGGCGCGCCGGAACAGCTCCCGGACGGCCCGTTCGCTCTCCCCGACCCACTTGGAGAGCAGCTCGGCGCCCTTCACCGAGAGCACGTTCGCCCGACCCGAGCCGGCCAGGGCGGTGACCAGGTACGTCTTCCCGCAGCCCGGCGGGCCGTAGAGCAGGACGCCGCGGGGCGGCTGCACCCCCAGCCGGGCGAAGGTGTCCGGGTACGTCAGCGGCCAGAGCACCGACTCGGTGAGCGTCTGCTTCACCTCGACCAGGTCGCCGACGTCGTCGAGCGTGACGGCGGCCAGCTCCAGGGTGGACCCGGCCATCGTGGTCGGTCGGACGACCTCCAGCGCCGCGACGAAGTCGTCCATCGCGACCGTCGGCGTCGGCGCCGCCTTCTGCCGTAACGCCGCCCGAACGCCGGCCTCGCGGACCAGCGCGGCCAGGTCGGCCGCGACGAACCCGGGGGTCCGGCCGGCGATCTCGTCCAGCCGGACGTCCTCGGCGAGGGGCACCTGGCGGGTGAGCACGGTGAGCTGCTCCCGGCGCAGCGCCGGGTCGGGCAGCGGGACGCCGATCCGCAGCGAGAGCAGGTCCGGGGCGCGCAGCGCCGGGTCGACGGCCTCCGGGCGGCCGGTGGTGCAGACGACCGCCGCCCCGGCCCGTACGGTCTCGGCGAGCACCTGGCGGAAGACGGTGGCCACCGGGCCCGGGGCGTCGGCCGGGGCGAGCGCCTCCACGTCGGTGACCAGCAGCACGGCCGGTTCGCCGGCCCGGACGGCGGCTGCGGCGGCCCGGAGCCGGTCGGCGGCGGCCTGGTTGCTCAGCGCGGCCACCTCTGGTGCCCAGAGCGCGACGACCCGGGCCTCGACCTGCGCCGCCACGGCGTGCACCAGCGCGGACTTTCCCGAACCGGCCGGGCCGCTGATCAGGACGCCGAGCGAGACGCTGGTGCCGAGCCGGTTCAGCACCTCCCGGTGGTGGAAGCCGAGGTCGAGCAGTTCGGTCAGCTCCTCGGCCTGGACGCGCAGCCCGGGCAGTTCGTCGACGGTCGGTCCGTCGGTGCGGGCGGCGTCCGCGATCGCGGGATCGGCCTGCGGGGGGAGAGCGGCGGAGCCGTGGGTGACCGGCCCGTGCTCCCAGCCGACCAGGGTCTCCATGGTCACCAGCGCGCCCTCGGCCGGTTCCGCGGCGACCACGGTGAGCAGGCTGCTCGTCCAGGCGTAGCCGACGGTGTTCGCCAGGCTGCGCCGGGCCGCGGCGACCAGGCTGCGCACCGAGGCGTCCGGCAGCACGTCCTGGGGCAGCAGCGACACGTCGTCCCCGGTGGTGACCACCTTGCCGAGCAGCGCCAGCCGGAGCATCTCCGGGCTCACCGCGGCGACGATCTCCACCGGCCCGGCCAGGGTGACCCGGCCGGCCGCGGTCACCGGGAGCGGGCTCACCGTCACCTGGCCGCCGTCGCGGATCCCCAGGTTGCCCAGCGTCAGGTCGTCGGCGTAGAGCAGGGCGCGGCTCGCGCCCGGGTCGGCCGCCGCCACGATCCCCGCGGTCACCCGCCGTCCCGCGAGCCGCAGCGGGGAGCCCGGGCGCAGGCCCAGCGCCGTCAGCACCTCCGGGTGCAGCCGTACGATGCCGCGCCGCGCGTCCAGCGCCGCCGGGCGCAGGCTCGCGGTCACTGTCAGGTCAGGTCGCGCCACCGTCCGACCCTAGCCGCCGTGGCCCACCCGCGTCGGCCACGACGGGGTACGGAGATCTCAGCCAATGCTCAGGAATCGAGCCGTACCGTGTGCCGCATGACATCGCGGTTGTCGATCCGTCGGATCCGGCGTGCCCTCCCCACCGGTCGCCGTGCGGTCGTCGCGGCGCTGGTCGCCGTGCTGCTCGCCGTCGCCGTCGGCTGGGCGGTCCGGCCACGCGATCCGGAGCTGCGTACCGAGGTCGCCATGCTGACCGTG
This sequence comes from Micromonospora sp. 15K316, assembly GCF_004348525.1. Classification (GTDB taxonomy): domain Bacteria; phylum Actinomycetota; class Actinomycetes; order Mycobacteriales; family Micromonosporaceae; genus Micromonospora. The sequence continues at coordinate 2,446 of NZ_SMKG01000296.1, forward strand.
CGCTCCGGGCCGGACGGCCGGCAGCCGGTCGAGTTGGACACCACGTTCTACCTCCCGGAGGAGGCCTCACCCGGGCACAAGGTGCCGGCGGTGCTGCTGGCGCACGGCTTCGGCGGCACCAAGGAGTCAGTACGCGACGACGCCGAGGAGTTCGCCGGCCGGGGGTACGCGGTGCTCACCTGGACGGCGCGCGGCTTCGGGCGCAGCGGGGGCGAGATCCACCTGGACAGCCCCGACTACGAGGTGCGCGACGCGCAGCGGCTGCTGGACTGGCTCGCCGCCCGTCCGGAGGTTCGCACCGACGCCGCCGGCGATCCCCGGATCGGTGTGGTCGGCGGCTCGTACGGCGGGGCGCTCGCCCTGCTGCTCGCCGCGCAGGACCGACGGGTGGACGCGATCGTCCCGATGATCACCTGGAACGACCTGGCTCGGAGCCTGGTGCCGGACAGTGCGGGTGGGCCCGCCACGGCGGGCGTGTTCAAGAAGGGCTGGGCCGGCCTCTTCTTCGGCGGTGGTGGCAGCGTCGGTTCCGGCCCGGCCGGGCTCTCCGGCAACATCGCGGCCCAGCCGCAGGGGGCGCCGGCGTCGGCCGGGCCGCCCAGCCCCGACCCCGGTGCGGGCCCGGGCAGCGGTCCGGGGCAGGCTCCCGGCGCCGCCGCCGATCCGTCCTGCGGCCGGTTCGCGGCGGACGTCTGCGCCGCGTACCTGCGGATCGCGACGACCGGCCGGGCCGACCAGGCGGCGGTGGACCTGCTGCGCCGGTCCAGCCCGGCCGGGGTGCTCGACCGGATCACCGCCCCCACCCTGCTGGTGCAGGGCGAGGCGGACAGCCTCTTCCCGCTCGCCGAGGCGGACGCCAACGCGCGTGGCCTCGCGGCCAACGGCACTCCGGTCCGGGTGGCCTGGTTCACCGGCGGGCACGACGGCGGTGACGGGCCGACGTCGGACTCCGACCGGGTGCGCTTCCTGACCGTGCAGTGGCTCGACCACTACGTGCGGGGCGAGGGCGGGGCGCCCGGGAACGACTTCACCTGGTCGCGGATCGCCGGCTTCGACGCGCTGGACCGTGGCCTGGTCGCCACCGGATTCCGCACGGCCGACTACCCCGGCACGGCGGGCCAGCGGCGCACCGACGTCGCGGTGACCGGCCCTGAGCAGCGGATAGCCAACCCGCCGAACGGCAACCCGGCCGCCATCTCCTCGGTGCCGTTCGCCGGTGGTCTCTCCGCCCTGCTCGACGGGGTGGCCGGGGACGTGCCGGGCCAGCACGCCCGGTTCGAGTCGGCACCGCTGGCCGAGGCGGTGGACGTGGTCGGCGCGCCGACGGTGTCGATCCGGGCCGCGTCCCCGACCGGCGAGGCGGTGCTCTTCGTGAAGCTCTACGACGTGGACCCGAACGGCGCGACCACCCTGCCGAACGGCCTGATCGCCCCGGTACGGCTCACCGGCCTGCCCCGGCGTGCCGCCGACGCCCGCCCGGTCACCGTCACCCTGCCGGCGATCGTCCGCCGGTTCGAGTCCGGGCACCGGCTCCGGGTGGTGGTCGCGACCTCCGACCAGGCGTACGCGAGCCCGGCCGAGCCGGTCGTCTACACCGTGGCGGCGGGTGACGCGCCGGTCGCCCTCCCGACGGTCGCGGGCGAGCCGATCCCGACGGCGGCGACCGTCTGGCGCTGGGTGCTGGTCGGGCTGCTCGCCGCGATCGTGGTCGGGCTCGCCGTGGTCGTCGCCGTGATCCGCCGCCGGCACCGCCGCCACGACAGCTCGGTGCATCCGGAGTACGCGGACGTCCCGCTCGTCGTACGCCGGCTGCGCAAGGAGTACGCGGACGGCTTCGTCGCCGTCTCCAACGTGGACTTCGAGGTGCACCCCGGCCAGGTGGTCGGCCTGCTCGGGCCGAACGGCGCCGGCAAGACCACCACCCTGCGGGTGCTGATGGGGCTCACCCAGCCCACGGCCGGCGAGATCCACGTCTTCGGCCACCGGCTGGTGCCGGGCTCCCCGGTGCTGTCACGGATCGGCGCGCTCGTCGAGGGGCCCGGCTTCCTGCCGCACCTCTCCGGCCTGGAGAACCTGAAGGCCTACTGGCGGGCGACCGGGCGACCGGAGGCGGACGCGCACTTCGCCGAGGCGTTGGAGATCGCCGGGCTCGGCGACTCCGTGCACCGGAGGATCAAGACGTACAGCCACGGGATGCGGCAGCGGCTCGCCATCGCGCAGGCCATGCTCGGCCTGCCCGAGCTGCTGGTGCTCGACGAGCCGACCGACGGGCTGGACCCGCCGCAGATCGCCGAGATGCGCCGGGTGCTCCAGCGCTACGCCACGGACGGGCGGGCGGTGCTGGTCTCCAGCCACCTGCTCGCCGAGGTGGAGCAGACCTGCACCCACGCCGTGGTGGTCAACAAGGGGCGGATCGTGGCGTCGGGGCCGGTCGAGGAGATCGTCGGCGAGTCGCCGAGCGTGCTCTTCGAGGTGACCGACCCGGACGCCGCGCGGGCCGTGCTGGACCGGCTCGACGGGGTACGGGTGCTGCCGGAGAGCAACGGGCAGCTGGTGGTGGACACGAACGGCACGGCGCGCAGCGAGGTCGTGGCCGAGCTGGTCCGGGCCGGAATCGGAGTGGACCGGGTGGTGCCGCGGCGCCGCCTGGAGGACGCGTTCCTCGCCCTGGTGGGCGAGACCTCTCGGGGAAGCGGGGATCGGTGATGGCGACGTCCACCGTGGGTGCGGCCGCGGGCTACCGGCCGTCGACGACGCTGCCGTTCCTGGCGGAGTTCCGTCGGCAGGCGGCCCGTCGGCGTACGCAGCTGGCGCTCGGGTTCATGGTGCTGCTGCCACTGATCATCCTGATCGCGTTCCAGTTCGACTCCGGCGACGACGACAACGGTGGCGGCGAGTTCGGCAGCCTGATCTCGTTCGCCACGTCGGGCGGGTTGAACTTCACGCTCTTCACCATCTTCGTCTCGGCGTCGTTCCTGCTGGTCGTGGTGGTGGCGCTCTTCTTCGGCGACACGGTGGCCAGCGAGGCGAGCTGGGGAAGTCTGCGGTACCTGCTCGCCGTTCCGGTGCCCCGCGCCCGGCTGCTCACGGTGAAGCTGCTGGTCGCGGCCGCGTACTCGGGGTTGGCGCTGCTGCTGCTCGCCGGTACGGCCCTGGCGGCCGGTTCCCTCCGCTACGGCTGGTCGCCGCTGCGCAGCACCGTCGCCGCGGAGCTGCCGCCGGGGGAGGGGCTGCTCCGGCTGCTGGCGGTGCTCGGCTACCTCGCGGTCGTCCTGCTGGTGGTGGCCGGTCTGGCGTTCCTGCTCTCGGTGAGCACGGACGCCGCGCTCGGCGCGGTCGGCGGCGCGGTGCTGCTCTGGATCCTCTCCAGCATCCTGGACCAGATCACCGCGCTCGGCGTGCTGCGCGACTTCCTGCCGACCCACTTCAGCACCGCGTGGCTCGGTCTGCTGTCGACTCCGGTGCAGACCGACGACGTGGTACGCGGCACGATCTCGGCGATCAGCTACGCGACGCTCTTCTGGGCGTTGGCGTACTGGCGCTTCACCCGCAAGGACGTCACCTCGTAGGGAGACCGGCGGTGGCCGCGGTCACACGCGGCCGTCCGGGGTGACCGCCACCGTGGGCGCTCCGCTGGGGTGCGGCGGTGCCGGGGG
>NZ_SMKG01000297.1 GCF_004348525.1 Micromonospora sp. 15K316
GGTCCGGACGGGGTGGGGTGTGGCGTCAGGGGGTGCGGACGGCGTCGAGGGCGAGCAGGGCGACGTGCAGGCTGAGGCAGGCGTCGACCGAGTCCAGGTCGACGTCGAGGATGCGCCCGATGCGGGCCAGCCGCTCGTAGAAGGCCGGCCGGGACAGGTGCGCCGCGGCCGCCGCCGCAGACTTGTTCCGGCCCTGTTCCAGGTACGCGCGCAGCGTGTCGAGCAGCTGCTCCCGGGGGTGCTGCGCGTCGTACCCGAGCAGCGGGCCGAGTTCCCGCTCGACGAAGGTCTGCACCCGGGGCTCGTCGCGGAGCAGGTGCAGCAGCCCGGCGAGCCCGACGTGCGGCAGCCGGAAGATGGCCAGGTCGCGCCGGTCCCGCCGGGCCGCGTCGGCGATCTGCCGCGCCTCGATCAACGAGCGACGGGCCTCCCGGAGGCCACCCACCCCCGAGCCGGCCGCGATGATCACCGGAGAGGGCGGACCCGGGACCGACGCCCGAGCGCCCTGCCGGGGCAGGTCGCCCCGGGACGGCGCGTCGATCCGGCCGACCATCTCCGACCGGCTCGCCTCGCCCCGACCCGGCCCGTCCGCGCGGGGCGTCCCGTCCGGGCGGGACGCGGTCGATCCGTCGAGCCGCGCGCGGCGCAGCGCGGCCGCGAACGCGCCCAGCGCCCGCTCCTCGGCGGCGGCGTCCGGCAGCGCGACGAGCGCGCCGACCGCGTGGTCGTCGACCGCGCTGGAGAGGGCGGGGAGGCGCGCCTCACGCAGCGCGTGCTCCACCGCCTCGGCGAGGTCGCGCAACCGGGCCGGCGGGGTCGCCGGGCCCGGCTCACCCGCCGGCGCGGCCGCGCCGTCGACCCGGAACCGGATCATCACCCCGACCAGGTGTCTCCGCTCCAGCGTCACGCCGAGCGCCTTGGCCCGCAGTGCCACCTCGTCGACCGGCCACGAATGGTCGAGCAGCGCCGTGAGCAGCGTGCGGTGCATCTGCCGCTCCAGCCCTTCGGCGTCCCGGCGGATCAACCGGCCCAACGCCAGTGTGGAGGCGGCCCGCTCGACCAGGATCGTGAGCCGGGTCGGCGGGACGATCTGCGGCGACGGGCGCCCGAGGTGGGCCTCCGGGGCGGCGGCGCCGCGCCGCGGGCGGACGGTGGCGAGGTCACCCCCGGCCGGCCAGCGCAGCAGCAGACGACCCCAGTCCTGCCCCCGCGCCCCGACCTCGGTCACCAGCCAGCCGCTGTCCGCGTCGTACGCGGTCCGCCCGGCCGGCCGGATCCGGCGCGAGTGCTGCTCCCAGCCGTCGAGCAGCAGCTCGGCGCTCTCCCCCGCCGGGTCGTACGCGAGCACCTGCCGGGACAGGTTCTCCAGCACCACCGGGCAGCCGGAGAGCTCCGCCGCCTGCCGGACCACCTCGCCCGGCCCGGCCCCCTCGACCGACAGCTCGGTGAACCGCTGGTGGATCTCCTCGGTGGCGCGTAGCTCGGTGAGCTGGGCGTCCACGATCAGCCCGTGCACCGCCTCGGTGATCCGGACGAACGGGGTGGCCCGCCGCAGCTCGGCCAGGGGAAGTCCGCGCCGTTCGGCGGCGGCCGCCATCACCCGGGGCACCCCGTCGAGGTACCGGCGGCCCAGCTCGACCACGAGGCCGGAGACTCCCACGTCGGCCAGGTCACCGATGAACGCGCGCAGGCCCGCGTCGTCGGCGGGCAGCCCGATCCCGGTGGTGAGCACCAGCTCGCCGCCGCCGAGCAGGGAGGCGATGTCCGGCACCTCCGCCACGTGCACCCAGCGGACCAACCGGTCGAGTCCGGCCTCCCCCGCCACCAGGCGCGGGGCGCCGTGGCGGACCGGGTCGAGGGCGAGAACCTCACGGACGGTAGGGAACACGGGCGTCACGCTACCGTCCGTGACGCCCAGGAAGGTAACCGCCGCTGCCGTCCCCGCCGCTCACAGCGGGTCGTCGCGGCCCAGCTCCCAGAAGGCGACGGCGGCGGCCGCCGCCACGTTCAACGAGTCCACGCCCCGGCGCATCGGGATGACCACCCGTACGTCGGAGGCGTTCTGAGCCGCCGCGGTGAGACCGGGACCTTCGGCGCCCAACAGGAGCGCCGTCCGCTCCCGCTGGGCCGGGCTGAGCCGCTGGATCGGTACGGCGTCGGGCGCCGGCGTCATCGCGAGCACGGTGAAGCCCGCCTCCCGGGTCTGTTCCAGGCCGGCGGGCCACTGCGCGAACTTGGCGTAGGGCACCGCGAACACCTCGCCCATGCTGACCCGGACGCTGCGCCGGTACAGCGGGTCGGCGCAGGTCGGTGAGAGCAGCACCGCGTCGATGCCGAGTGCGGCGGCGCCCCTGAAGATCGCGCCGAGGTTCGTGTGGTTGTTCACGTCCTCGAGGATCACCACCCGCCGCGCGGCGGCGAGCACCTCGGCCACCGTGGGCAGCGGCCGGCGTCGGAAGGACGCCAGCACGCCCCGGTGGACGTGGAAGCCGGTCGCCTTCTCCAGCACCTCCTGGCTCGCCGCGTAGACCGGGGCCTCCCCGGTGTCCAGATCGGCGAGCTGATCGACCCGCTTGGCGTCGACCAGGTACGACCGCGCCGGGTAGCCGGCCCGCAGCGCCCGGCGCAGCACCAGCTCCCCCTCGGCGATGAAGAGCCCGTGCGGGGGCTCCCAGCGGGTACGCAGCTCGACGTCGGTCAGCGCACGGTAGTCGGCGATCCGCTCGTCGTCCGGGTCGGTGATCTCATGGACGGGCACCCGACGATTCTGCCGGACGCGCTTCGGACCGCCGGACGAGCAGGGGCGCGGCGCGGCGCACCTCACCTCCCGGCCCGCGTCGGATCTCCGTTTGCCGCCGACGCCGCTCCTCACGCCCCGTGCCGGTAACCCAGCACCACCGAGCGGGCGTCGAGGGTACGGCTCTCCGCCAGGCGCAGGCCGAGCCGCGCGGCGTCCAGGAAGACCGGCTGACCCCCGCCGAGCACCACCGGATGCACGACGATGGCGTACTCGTCGATCAGGCCGAGCCCGGTCAGCGCCGAGGCGAGCTTCGAGCCCCCGGTGAGCAGCAGGTCCTTGCCGGGCTCCGCCTTGAGCGCGCCGATCTCGGCAGCCAGGTCGCCGCCCCCGATCACCCGCGCCCCCTCGGCGGCCTCGGTGAGCGTCCGGGACACCACGATCTTCGGCATCTTCCGCCAAACCGGCGCGAACGCGAGGTCGTGCGGGTCCTGCGACATCGACTCGGCGCGCGGCCAGTAGGAGGACATCAGCTCCCAGACCTTGCGGCCGTAGAGGAAGGCGCCGGCCCGCTCGGTCAGCTCGGACGAGTACGCCGACAGCTCCGGCCCCATCTGCGCCCAGTCGAACTCCCCGTTCGGGCCGTGGATGTATCCGTCGACCGACTGGTGCACGTAGTAAACGATCTTGCGCATGGCGGCTGCTCCTCCGGTGCGGTACGCCCCCGACGGGCGCCTCTCGCCCGGTGGTCGGAGCCGCCCGACCGGATCCGACGCCCCGGCCGAACTTTCTCCCGAGATTTCTCGGCGGGGTCGCCGGGCACCGCTTCTCGTGCGGTTTCCGCGGGGCCGTGGTGCCGTCACCCGGCTCGGCGTCGACCCGGCCCGGTTCGTCGACCCGGCCCGGTTCGTCGACCCGGCCCGGCGGGCGACCGCACGGCGATCCCGCACGCCGCGTCGCCGGATCCGACGCCGGGTGCGGTCGTCGCCGCGTGGCGGGGACGACCGCACCCGAAATCCGGCCGTTTTCGGGGTCAGCCGCGCCCGGCGAGCCAACGCTCCAGGAACGACCCGGGGTCGTCCGCGCGCTGCCGGTCGTCGGTACGACCCGGCCGCGCCGGCGGCCGGTCCGCCGGCCGGTGCGGATCGCCGGCCAACTCCTGACTGGGAGCGGTGAAGCCCTTCTCCGGCTTGCCCTTGACCGCGGTCGAGATCACGTGGGCGACCGCGTCGATCACCCGACTCTGCACCGCGGAGCCCACCGACACGGTCGGGTCGTCGGGGTTCGCGGCGATGCCGGCGACCGCGACCTGCGGGGTGAAGCCGACGAAGGTCTCCGTGGCGTTCTCCTCCGAGCTACCGGTCTTACCGGCGACCGGACGGCCACCGAGGATGTCGTTCACCGAGGTGGCCGTACCCCCGTTGCACTGCCCGAACGCCGACTGCTGCCCGACCGGGCACCGTGCCGCGTCCGTGGCGGCCCGCGCCACGTCGGCGTCCAGCACCCGCTTGCAGGACGGGTCGCCGACCGCGACCCGGTCACCGTTCGACGCGGTCACCGACATCACCGGCAGCGGCTCGCAGTACATGCCCTCGGAGGCCACTGTGGCGTAGGCGTTGGCCACGTCGAGCGGCGTGGTCGCGGCGACGCCGAGGGTGAACGACCCCCAGTTGGCCGCGTTCTCCTTGGCGAACCGGGCGTCCGCGTCGGCCCGGAAGGTGATGCCGAGCCGCTGCGCCATCTCGACCACTTTGTCCTGGCCGACCTGCTCGGCCAGCCAGACGAAGTACGTGTTGACGGAGCGGCCGAAGCCGTCCCACATCATCCGGTAGCCGTCCATCCAGTCCGGATTGGCGTTGGCCGGGCACCAGTGGCCGTCACAGTTGCCGTCACCGTTGTCCGGGTAGCGGGTGGGCAGCTTCGCGGGCGCGTCGAAGCCGGTGGAGAGCGTCTTGCCCGCCTCCAGCGCCGCGAGCATCGTGAAGAGCTTGAAGGTCGAGCCGGCCTGGTAGCCCTCGACGCCGCCCCCACCCGAGATGAGCGGGTTGACGGTGTTCGGGTGGTTCTCCTGCCCGTTCGGGTTCGCGGCGAGGCTGTAGTGCCGGTTCACCGCCATCGCCAGCACCCGACCGGTGCCCGGCTCGACCGCGGCGATCGGCAGCGCGTTCTTGTTGTCGTACCCGTACACGTCGGTGGCCTGCTTCTGGGCGGTCGCCTGGATCTTCGGGTCGAGCGAGGTGACCACCGTGTAGCCGCCCCGGCGCAGTGCCTGCTCCCGCTCGTCCGCGGTCGCGCCGAAGGCCGGCTGGGTCAGCCACCAGCGGCGCAGGTAGTCGCAGAAGAAGCCCCAGTCGTCGTGCCCCTGGGCGGTGGCCGTGCAGCCGTTGGACTGCGCGGTGGGGTGCAGGACGAGCTTCTCGGCCTTGGCCTGAGCCGCCTGCGCGGCCGTGATCGCCCCGGTCTGCGCCATCGAGTCGAGCACGTACGAGCGGCGGGCCAGCGCCGTGTCCCGGTCACCGTCGATCGGGCTGTACGCGTCCGGCGACTGCACCAGGCCGGCGAGCAGGGCCGACTCGGCGAGGGTCAGCTGCGCCGGCTCCTTGCCGAAGTACCGCTGGCTGGCGGCGGCGACGCCGTACGCGCCGGAGCCGAAGTACGCGATGTTCAGGTAGCGGTTGAGGATCTCGTCCTTGCTGAGGCTCTTCTCCAGCGCCGAGGCGTACCGGATCTCCTGGAGCTTGCGGCCCACGGTCTGCTCGGTGGCCGCCTGCCGCTCCTCGGCGGTGCGGGTCGGGTCCGTCTTCAGCACGTTGCGGACGTACTGCATGGTCAGCGTGGAGCCGCCCTGCTCGGTGCCGCCGCCCTTGACGTTCGCCACCACCGCGCGGAACAGGCCGCGCAGGTCCGCGCCGCCGTGCTCGTAGAACCGCCGGTCCTCGGCCGCCACGATCGCCTGCCGCATCACCGGGGCGATCTCCGACAGCGGGACGTCGGTGCGGTTCACGTCGTAGAACGTGGTGATCAACGTCTTGCCGTCGTTCGCGTAGATGTAGGACCGCTGCGGGGTCGCCGGTGTGCGCAGCACGTCCGGCAGCGCGGCGTACGCCCCGAGCGCCGACCGGGTGACGAGCCCGAACAGCAGGTTGCCCGGGAGCACGGCCACCGCGAGGACGAGGCCGGCGAGCACCCCCGCGAGTAGCACGGTGAACAGCCTCGAGAGCGGCGAACGGAGAGGGGCCATGGTCCCCAGGATTGCCACGAAAGCCACCAAGCGGCCACCCTGCGAGCCGGTTTGTCAGGAACTTCACCGCCCCACCCCAGCAACC
>NZ_SMKG01000298.1 GCF_004348525.1 Micromonospora sp. 15K316
GCCCCGCCGCCACCCGCGTCAGGAGGGCCCGATGGCGAGCATCCCGGCCGACCGCAGCCCGGAGAGCTCCCTCGCGCTGCTCCGCGACGGCTACCGGTTCATCGGCTCGCGGTGCGACCGGCACGGCGGCGACATCTTCCAGACCCGGCTGCTGCTGCGGCCGACCATCTGCCTGCGCGGACGGGACGCCGCGACGCTCTTCTACGACGCGGACCGCTTCGAACGCGCGGGCGCCATGCCGATGCGCGTGCAGCGGACGCTGACCGGGCGCGGCGGCGTGCAGGGCCTCGACGACGCCGCGCACCGCGCTCGCAAGGCGATGCTCCTGTCGCTGATGACCCCGACCGCGCTGCGTCGCCTGGGCCAGCTCTTCGACGACGAGTGGCAGGCCCGCCTTCCCCGCTGGGCGGGCGCCGGGCCCGTCGTGCTCTATCCGGAGCTGGGCCGGATGCTCACCCGGGCGGTCTGCGCCTGGGCCGGCGTGCCCCTGGCCGACGCGCAGGTCGACCGCTGTACCACCGAGCTGCACGCCATGATCGAAAGCGGCGCGTCGATCGGCCCGGGACACTGGCGCGGGCTGCTCGCCCGACGCCGGGGCGAACGCTGGCTGGCCGGCCTCGTCGACCGCACCCGCAGCGGCGCGTTGCCCGCCCCGGCCGGGAGCGCGCTGCGGGTCATCGCCGAACACCGCGACGAACAGGGCCGGGCGCTCCCCCGCCGGATCGCCGCCGTCGAACTGCTCAACCTGCTACGGCCGACCGTCGCCGTCGACCGGTTCATGGTGTTCGCCGCGCTCGCCCTGCACGACCATCCCGAGTGGCGGCAACGGGTCCGCGACGACGACGCGGCGACCGAGAGGTTCGTCCAGGAGGTGCGGCGGTACTACCCGTTCTTCCCCGCCGCCGCCGCCCGGGTGCGGCGCTCCTTCGACTGGCGGGGCTACCACTTCCCGCGCGGCCGCCGAGTCCTGCTCGACCTGTACGGCACCAACCATCATCCGGCGCTCTGGCCCGAACCGGAGCGGTTCCGGCCGGAGCGCTTCGACGGCCGGCCACCGGACCCGTTCGCGCTGATCCCGCAGGGCGGCGGGGACCACGCGACCGGACACCGCTGCGCCGGCGAGTGGCTCACCATCGAGCTCATGAAACGGGCGGTGACCAACCTGACCAGCCGGATGCGGTACGACGTGCCACCGCAGGACCTGGCGGTGAGCCTGCGCCGGATGCCGGCGCTGCCGCCGAGCGGGTTCGTCATCACCGGCGTACGCCGCACCGCCTGACCGGTCTCGGGGCGGCGAACCCGGGGCGGTCCCGGCCGTGCCGCGCCGGCCTCCACCGGCGCGGCACCACGTCGATCACGCGCTCGGGTGCAGCACGGTACGCAGGCAGCCGTCCCGCTTCTTCTCGAACAACTCGTACCCGCGTACCCCGTCCTCCAGGGGCAGCGGATGGGTGGCCAGGTAACCCGGGTCGATCTCGCCGCCGGCGAGCCGCTCCAGCAGCATCGGGATGTAGCGCTGGGCGTGCATCTGCCCCATCCGCAGCACCAGGGCCTTGTTCATGGCCGCGCCGAGCGGGAACTTGTCGACCAGACCGGCGTACACACCGACGATGCTCACCGTGCCGCCCTTGCGGCACGCCATGATCGCCTGCCGGACGGAGACCAGCCGGTCGGTCTGCAGCCGGGCGGCCTGCTTGACCCGGTCGTACGCGTAGCTCGGCCCGACGTCGTGCGACTCCATGCCGACCGCCTCGATGCACGCGTCCGGGCCGCGCCCGGCGGTCATCTCGCGCAGCGCCTCCAGCACGTCGGTCCGGGCGTAGTCGATGGTCTCCACGCCGAGTCGCGCGGCGGCGGTGGCGAGCCGCTCCGGCAGCCGGTCGATGACGATCACCCGTCCGGCGCCGAGGATCTGGGCGCTGCGCGCCGCCATCTGGCCGACCCCGCCGGCGCCCCAGACGGCGACCACCTCACCACCCTTCAGGCCGCAGAAGTCGGCGGCCATCCAGCCGGTAGGCATCGCGTCGGAGGCGAAGACCGCCGCGTCGTCGCTCACCCCGTCCGGCACCCGGAACGCGCCGACGTCACCGAACGGCACCCGGATGTACTCCGCGTGGCTGCCGGCGTAGCCACCGGCGGCGTGCGAGTAGCCGAGGATCCCGGCCGGCGAGTGCCCCCAGAGCTTCTCGGTGAAGACCGGCTGCGGATTGGAGTTGTCGCAGAGCGAGTACTGCTCCGTCCGGCAGTACCAGCAGCCGCCGCAGGCGACCACCGAGCCGACCACCACCCGGTCGCCGACGCGCAGCCGCCGTACGCCCGGGCCGGTCTCCACGACCTCGCCCATGAACTCGTGCCCGAGGACGTCCCCTTCCCGCATGGCGGGCAGGTAGCCGTTGATGAGGTGCAGGTCGGAGCCGCAGACGCTGCTCGCCCGCACCCGAACGACGACATCGCCGTCGGCGCGGATCCGGGGCTCGGGCACGTCCCGTACGGCCAGCTTGCCGACGCCTTCCCAGCAGAGCGCCCTCATGCCCGGCCTCCCGTCGCGAGCTTCTCCCGAACCTTGTCGGTGGCGCGTTCCTGCCGGGGGCTGCGCCCCGACGGGTCCCGCCGGGTGTCGACGACCTCGCCGCACTCGACGAGCGCCTTCACCCGGCGCAGGGTGTCCCGCAGCGCCAGGTCCGGCTCGTCGCCGGCGGCCAGGCCGAACGCCCGGCGCACCGGCCCGAGGCGGTAGCGCAGCTCGGCGCGGATCTCGGTGCCCCGACCCTGCGGCGCGTCCACGAGCTCGACCCGCCCCTCCTGCGCCACCGGGCCGTCGGTGACCCGCCAGCGCAGCACCCCCGGCGACTCGACAGTGATCTCCGCCCGCCACCGCCGGCCACCGCCGGTCCGCTCCGCCGCCTCGCACCGCCACCGGCCCCCGTCGAGCTGCTCCAGGGTCGCCCACCCGGCCAGCGCCCGGTCCAACCGCTCCCGGTCGGTCCAGAAGTCGATCACCCCGTCGCGGGGCCGGTCCACGGTCACCCCGCGGTGCACCACGTACCAGCCGTCCTGCCGCTCCGGCTGGTGCCGTCGGCGTCGCCGGGCAACCGCCCGGCCGACGCCCGTCACGGCCACCACGCCGGCGCCCAGCAGTGTCCATCTCGTCGCCCTGCCGATCATCGCGCCTCCTCCGCCGGGCGTCCTCGGGGACGGATCGCCCGTACCGAGGCGCTACCCGGCCCGGGCCGGTCGAAACGAGGGCGACCGGCCGGGTCCGGCCCGTCGCCGTCGGGATCTGCTCGGGGTCGACCGGGGCGCCGGGGGTGAGAGGCGTACATGTCAGCTCGCGGCCACCGCCCTCGACGGTGCCGGGGCGGTGGCCGCGAGCTGCGACGTGCGAGCGGTCGGGTCAGTGGTTCGCCTGCTGGCGGGTCTGCTGCGCCTGCTCCTTCACGTCGTGCGCCGCCGAGCGGGTGTCGTCCTTGACCGCCGACACCGCCTGCTGCGCTGTCTCCTTCACCGACCGGGCGGCGTGTTCGGCGGGTTCCCGCAGCTCGTCCCTGAGCTCGCCGGCGACCTCGGTCAGCTTCTCCTTGACCGCGCCGCCGTGCTCCCCGGCCTTCTCCCGGACCTCCGTGGCCAGCTGCTGCTCGCGACGGGTCGCCGGAATGAGCGAGGAGGCCAGCCAGCCCACGCCGAAGGCGATGAGACCGGCGGCGAGCGGGTTACCCTCCGACTTCTGCCGGATGACCCGCGGTGCGCGGTGCGCGGCGTCGCCGACCGTCGAGGTCGCCGCGTGCGCGGCGTCGCTCACCGTGGAGGCCGCCGAGGCGGCGTGGTCGCCCACCGAGTGCGCGGCGTGGCCGGCGCCGTGGCCGAGCTCCGATGCCGTGCCCATGACAGTGTTCCTCACCTTCTGCAACGCGGTACGGGCCCGCTGCTTGCGATCGTCGACGATGCGGGCAGGGCTGACCTTGTACGCCAGCGCGTCCACATCGGAGCTGAGATTGTCTCGGGTGGTTTCGATCTCCCGGCGGATCTGGTCGGGATCGGTGCTCATCGGGTGACTCCCTCCGGGTGGGGCTTGAGCGCGTCGGGGATCCGCTGCACACTGTCGCCGGTCCGCGTGAGTCCGCGTACCCGCCGCGCGTGCTGCCGGGCCATCGAGTAGAGGAGCGTGGCGATCACGGCCCAGAGGACGGCCACGATCAGCCCCGCCCACCCGGCGTCCATCACGTTGGAGAGCCCGGCCCAGAGCGCGAGCGAGAGGAACAGGGCGACCATGTAGCCACCGAAGCCGGCGCCGCCGAAGAGCCCGGCGGCCTTGCCCGCCTTCCGGCCCTCCTGGCGGATCTCGGCCTTGGCCAGCTCCACCTCCTGCCGCATGAGCGTGGAGAGGTCGGCGGTGACCTGGCGCAGCAGCTCGCCGACCGAGCTGCTGCGGACCTCGTCCGCGGTGTGGGAGTTCGCGCCGTCCGGTCCGAGGGGCTGCGTGGGCATGCTCATGCGGATGCCACCCCTCGTCGGCTCGCGGCGCTCACGGACGCACCGCCCCGCTGGACGGCACGCCGGGCAGCGGGTCGGTCCGGGCCGGCGGGGGCAGCGGCTGGCCGGCGCCCCCGGCCGGGTCGGCGTAGCCGGTGGTGGTGTGCGGGTCGGGGTACGCGGCCGGGGCCGGGTCGGCGTAGCCGCCGATCGGCGCCTGTTCCCGCACGTGCTGGGGGGTCGGGGTCGGCAGGACGGCGGTCCGGTCCGGGTCGTCGTACTCGGGGCGGTCCGGCCGTCCGGTGTCGCCCGCGGCGGAGACGTTGCGGGTCAGCCGGCCGGCGAGCACGCCGAGCACTGCCGCGCCGACGAGGAAGGTGCCGGGGTTGCGCCGGGCGTAGTCGCGCACCTCGGTGATCAGGTCGCCGGGCTCGCGCGACTCCAGCCAGCCGGCGACGCCGTGCACCCGGTCGGAGGCCTGGCGGGCCAGTTCGCTGACCGGGCCCGCCTGGCCGCCCTGGTCGGCCATCGCGCGCATCTCGTCGGCGAGCGAGCGCAGCCCGCCGGCGGCGCGGCGCTGCTGCTCGCCGGTCTGGGCGGTGAGCTGGCTGCGGGCCTCTCCGTAGAGGTCCCGGGCCTGCCGGGCAGCCTCACGGCTGACCTCGCGGCCCTGCTCCCGGGCGGTTCCGGCGACCGCGCCGCCCGCGTGCGCGGCCTCCGAACCGACCTGGCGGGCCTGCTCGCGTACGCCGCCGCCGTTGGCCGTGTCCGCACCGTACGGCGAGGCTGTGGGTGACAGATCGTAGGTCATGATGTCCCTTCCGCTCGGAAAGTCGTCGCGGTGGTTCTGGGGGATGTGGCGACGGGAACCGCCGCCGACGAGTCACCTACCCTGGGTCGCCGCGTCCATACCTGTTCCGGCATTCCTCTGCGCCGCAGGCCGGCCCGACTTCAAAATGGAGGATCGTCGGGCTGTCACGTCACCGCCACGGATCGTGAGGTGAACGGTCCTCACGGCCAACGCCCGGCCGACCGTCGGCGGGACGAATCTGCGGAGGTGGCATCGATGGCACGGGACGCGCGCGGCGGCCGACCGGCGGGGCCCAAGCCCCGGGTGCAGCTGGCCGCCGTGGCGGTCGCCGTGGTCTTCCTCGTGGTCGGCGCGCTGGGCTTCGTCCCCGGAGTGACCACCAACTACGACGAGCTCTCCGGTGCGGGGCACCACTCGGGCGCGAAACTCTTCGGCGTCTTCCAGATCTCGATCCTGCACAACGCGGTACACCTCTTCTTCGGCCTGCTCGGCCTCGTGATGGCCCGCAGTCTCGGCGGCGCCCGGCTCTTCCTGGCCGGCGGCGGCGCGGCCTACCTCGGCATCTGGCTCTACGGCTTCGCGATCAACCAGCACGGCGCGGCCAACTTCCTGCCGGTGAACAACGCCGACAACTGGCTGCACCTGGGGCTGGGCTTCGGCATGCTCGTCCTCGGGCTGCTGCTCTCCAACCGGTACGGCACCGGCGGACGCCTGGACACCCCCGCCGACCGCCCCTGACC
>NZ_SMKG01000299.1 GCF_004348525.1 Micromonospora sp. 15K316
GGGGCGGGACGGCCGGGGGCGGCAGGTCGGACATGAACCCTCCTAGCGACAGCTGGACCGGCTCATGATCTTCCTTGCTGGCGCACTCGGCGCGCAGCCCCGTTCCGGTGCCGCTCGACGGATTCCTGATCGACTCCAGTTCCTTGATGTCGGGGTGTCACACGCCCGGCGATACTCCGACATCAATGATGACGAGTCGATCACCCGCCTCAGCCGATGACGTGCACCCGCTCCGCCTGCGGGCCCTTCTGGCCCTGGGCGATCTCGAACTCCACCCGCTGGCCGTCTTCGAGAGCCTTGTAACCGTCCATCTCGATCGCGGAGAAGTGGACGAACACGTCCTGACCGCCGTCGACGGCGATGAAGCCGTAGCCCTTCTCGGCGTTGAACCACTTCACGGTGCCCTGTGCCACGGTCCACTTCCTCACTCTGCGCGGCGTTACCTACCCCGAACGCCCGGACGCAGCCGGGCGCTCGTAACCACCGTTTCCGCAATCGGCGACGGACGCTGAATCGGTGACCGAAATCGCACGCTACACGAGGCGTGACGACCGCGCACGACCACAAATCGGGCATACTTCGCCGATAGCAGCCGTGAACTCATCGTCGACCGTCGCTGTGGTAGTCATGCGGTGTGACGAGCAGCCCGGCCGAGGTCGGCCGCAGCCGACCGGAGATCCACCGGGTCCGGCCGGAGGACGCGGCCCGGATGCGGGCGCTGCGGCTGGAGATGCTGGCCGACTCGCCGTTGGCCTTCCTGGAGACCGTCGCCGACGCGGCGGCCCGACCCCACGCCGAGTACGCCCTCCGGATCGCGTCCACCTCGGTCGGATCGCAGACCGCGCAGTTCGTCGCGGACCCGGGCGGCCGGTTGGTGGGGCACGCGGGCGGCACCGTGCTCCCCTCCGAGCCCGAGCTGACCGTCGTCTACGCCGTCTACGTCACCCCCGACTGGCGGGGCAGCGGGCTGCTCAGCGACCTCGTCGACGCGGTCGCGGCCTGGTCCCGGGCGTGCGGACGGCCCGAGTTGATGCTGGAGGTCGTGGTCGGCAACGACCGCGCCTACCGGGCCTACCAGCGGCTCGGCTTCGTCGACACCGGCGTCCGCGTGCCGCACCCGACCGTTGCGGCGATGACCGAACTCCAGATGCGGCGCGCCGCCTGAGCGCCGGACCGCGCCCGACGGCACGGCCCGGCGAGGAACGGCTCAGGCGTGCCGGCGGGACTGGACGATGCGGAAGCGGTTGGCGACGTACGCCCCGTCGGTGAGGGCGGCGTTGGCGGCCGCGTTGGCGCCGCTGCCGTGGAAGTCGGAGAAGGCCGCCGACTGGTTCACGAACACCCCACCGGTCAGGTTGCAGGACAGGTGCACCCCGACCTCGATCGCCACGGCCTCCGCGGCGTCGAGCACCGCGTCGTCGGTCGAGTAGACGCCCGCGGTCAGCGCGCCCTTCTCGCCCACCGTGCGGCGCATGATCTCCAGGCTGTGGCTGGTGGAATCGGTCGGGATGACGAACGAGATCGGCCCGAACCACTCCCGGCCGTAGGTCGCGGTGTCGTCCGCGGAGACCTTGACCAGCGTCGGCGTACGGACCACGGCGCCCGGGAAGGAGGGGTGCTCGACGGTGCGTGACTCCAGCACCGGCGCGCCGACCTTGGTGACCTCGTCCAGCCGCTCCAGGACACCGTCGTTGACGATCGCCCCGGTGAGCTCGACCCCGCGGGCCGCGTCGGCGGTGAGCTTCCCGACCGCCGCGGCGATGCCGCCCGCCACCTCGTCGAAGCTCTTGTGCCCCTGGTCGGTCTCGATGCCCCCGGCGGGGATCAGGATGTTCTGCGAGGTGGTGCACATCTGCCCGCTGTAGAGGGTGAGCGTGAAGCCCAGGTTGCGGCAGAGCCCGGCGAAGTCGTCGGTGGAGTCGATCACTACCGTGTTGAGCCCGGCCTTCTCGGTGTAGACGGACGCCTGCCGGGCGTTCGCCTCCAGCCAATCGCCGTACTCGGTGGAGCCGGTGAAGTCGACGATCTTCACGGCCGGGTGCAGGGCCAGCGAGGAGGCGAGCTTCTCGCCCGGCGCCTCGGTGGCGAGCAGCATCAGGTTCGGGTCGAAGCCGGCCTCGGCGAGGACCTCGCGGGCGTACTTCACGGTGATGGCCAGGGGCAGCACCGCGCGCGGGTGCGGCTTGACGATCACCGGGTTCCCGGTGGCGAGCGAGGCGAAGAGCCCCGGGTACGAGTTCCAGGTCGGGAAGGTGTTGCAACCGACCACCAGGGCCACCCCGCGGGGCACCACGTGGAACGTCTTGGTCATCCGCAGCGGGTCACCCTTGCCCGCGGCCTTCTCCCAGCCGGCCGTCCCCGGGTGCCGGGTCATCTCGGCGTACGCGTACGCGAGCGACTCCAGCGCGCGGTCCAGCGCGTGCGTCCCGCCGGCCTGGAAGGCCATCACGAACGCCTGGCCGCTGGTGAACTGCACCGCGTTGGCCAGCTCGAAGACGTGCTTGTGCAGCCGGTCGAGGATCTCCAGGCAGACCCCGATCCGGGTCTGCGGGCCGGCGTCGCGCCACGCGGGCAGGGCGGCGCTCGCGGCGGCGACCAGCTCGTCGACCCCGGCGTGCGGGTAGCGCACACCGAGCTCCACGCCGAACGGGCTCGTCTCGGTGGCGACCCGCTCACCGGTGCCCGGCTGGTCGAGCGGGAAGTCGCCGTTCAGGTACGCCTCGAAGGCGGCCTTGCCGTCGGAGGCGGCGGTCTCGCCGTAGACGCGGGGGCTGGGCGACTCCGGGTAGGCGGACCAGTATCCGCGCTCGGTGATCGCGGTCAGCGCACGGGTGAGGGTCTCGACGTGCCGGTCGTAGAGAGGGTGCGGGGTGTCCGTCATGCCCGTCATGATGCAACAGAAGGGTGCGCGATCAGTAGACCTGTGTCACAACTCAAATCGTCAACTGCCAGTCCGTCCAGCCGTCCACCGGACGGAAGCCGAGCTGCTCGTTGATCGCGATCATGTGGCTGTTCGCGGCGGCGTTGAAGGTGTCGATCGCGCGTACGGCCGGCTCGTGGGAGAGCAGGTGACGCAGGTTCTCGACCTTGACGAGCAGGCCCAACCGGTGACCTCGGTGCTCGGGGTCGACGATGGTGATCTGCTGGAACGCGTGCCAGTCGGCCGACGGGCCGACATCGAGCAGGGTCCACGCGACCAGCCGGCCGGACGCCACGTGCTGGGCCGCCACGTGGTACTGCCGCCGACCCCGCGCGGCCAACGCCCGCTCGGTGCCCCGGATCCGCTCCGCGTCGACCTTCTCCGCCTCCCACTCCAGGTCACCGAGGGGCGCGTCGGTGCTCAACCGGCCGTCGAGGTAGGCGATGTCGGCGACGTACTCCTCGGGAACGAGGCCGTGCCACCGCACCGTGCGGTAGCCCTCCGCCTCGGCTCGGGCGTCGGCCAGCAGCGCGTCCAGCACGGCCTGGTCGACCCGGGTGGGGTCGAGCCGGCGACGGACCTCGACGAGCGCCGGCTGCGCGCCCACCGCCGCGGCGAACGCGCCGCCCGCCTCGGTCCGCGCCGGCCCGTCCGGCAGTGCCGAGACGGCCATCCCGATGACGCGCTTGCGGCTCTGCTCGAGCAGCAGCCGCAGGCAGTGCTCGTGCAGCGCCCGGCCGACGCCGTGGCGTCGGTACGCCGGATGCACGGTCAGCTCGACTGTGGCGTTCTCGGTGTTGTCGAGCTGCGGCAGGTCCAGCGCCAGGTAGCCGGCGGGTACGCCGTCCAGCCGGGCCAGCGCCCAGAGCGTGGCGGTGCCGGGGAACGGGTGGCGCAGCATCGCCTCGAAGCGGCGACGGCAGAACGGGGGGTAGTCGGGCACGTCGGCGTCGTTGGCCGCGGCGCCGACGCGGTAAGCCGCCTCGATCGCGGCGGGATCGGTGGCGTCGAACGGCGCGATCGTGATGCTCATGCGGCGAGCGTGCCCGTCGTACGACGAACGGGCCAGCGATTAAATCGCCGGCCCGTTCGGGACGTTGGTCGGGAGGGACGATCGCACAACGCCTCCGGCGTTGGGTCGTAAGAACTAAAAGTCTTCGGCGATACGCCCTCCCGCACGGAGCATCTTGCGCCGTCCGGTTCCTGCCGTCAAGTCCTTAGGGGCGGGCTTCTCGCACCCAGAGCGAAAAGCCGGTTACCCGGCGGATCGGCCTGATCCCCCGTTCGGGCGATCCGCCGATGATCCACCCGGCTTCCCGGACGCCGGGCGGACCGCGACGTCCGGGCGGATCGGAACGATCGCGGCGGGTCAGCCGAGGAGGCCGGCGTCCCGGGCGGCGCGCAGCGAGGGGCGGATGCGGTGGGTGGGGCCGACCTGCCCGGCGACCGCGTCGATCGTCTTCAGCCCCTCGCCGGTGTTGAACACGACAGTCTCGGCGGACGGGTCGAGCCTGCCGGACTCGACGAGCTTGCGCAGCACCGCCACGGTGACGCCGCCGGCCGTCTCGGCGAAGACGCCGGTGGTCCGGGCCAGCAGGCGGATGGCGGCGCGGATCTCCTCGTCGTCGGCGTACTCCATCCAGCCGCCGGTGCGCCGCACCGCCTCCAGGGCGTAGAGCCCGGCCGCGGGGTCGCCGATGTTCAGCGACTTGGCGATGCCGGTCGGCTTGACCGGCACGATCTCGTCCCGGCCGTCGTGCAGCGCCGTGGCGATCGGGTTGCAGCCGGCCGACTGCGCGCCGAAGACCTTCCAGCCGCCGACCGGCGCCTCGACCAGTCCGATCTCGATCAGTTCGGTGAACGCCTTGTCGATCTTCGTGAGCAGCTCGCCGGAGGCCATCGGGATCACCACCTGCGCGGGGATCCGCCAGCCGAGCTGCTCCGCCACCTCGTAGCCGAGCGTCTTGGAGCCCTCGGCGTAGTACGGCCGGACGTTGACGTTGACGAAGGCGGTGTCCTCGAACTCGTCGGTCTCCACCAGCTCGCCACAGAGCCGGTTCACGTCGTCGTACGAGCCGTCGACGGCCACGAGCTCGCCACCGTAGACGGCGGTGGTGACCACCTTGCCCTGCTCCAGGTCGGACGGGATGAAGACCACCGACGGCGCGCCCGCGCGGGCCGCGTGGGCGGCGACCGAGTTCGCGAGGTTGCCGGTCGACGCGCAGGCGAACCGGGTGAAGCCGAGCGCCCGGGCGGCGGTCAGGGCCACCGAGACGACCCGGTCCTTGAACGAGTGGGTCGGGTTGGCGCTGTCGTCCTTGACCCAGAGCGGAGCGGTGAAGCCCAGCTCCGCGCCGAGGTGCGGGGCGGCGACCAGCGGGGTGAGGCCGGGGTCGAGGGTGACCCGGCCGGCCGGGTCCTGGCCGGCGGGGAGCAGCGCCGCGTACCGCCAGAGGTTGCGGGGCCCGGCCTCGATCTGCTCCCGGGTCACGGTGGCCAGCGCGGCGGCGTCGTAGTCGACCTCGAGCGGCCCGAAACACTCGTAACAGGCGTGCTGCGCGGCGAGCGGGTAGCGGGCCTGACAGGCACGGCAGACGAGGGCGCGGGCGGGGCTGGCGGTGGTGTCGATGCCGGACGGGGCGATCGTCGACGTCATGTCGAGAAGTCCTCTCATCTTCCCCCGCATCGCACCCTGCGGCGGGGACGGAATTGGCACCTGCCCGCCGGCGCTCGACGGTGAGCGCGTGGGGTGGTTGCCGGGGCGTCATCGGGCCGTATCCCTAAGCCCCTCTGGATGAGGTATTCAGTTGTGCAGCCGAGTCTAAGCGCCCGCCGGGGACGGTTCCAGCGGGGTTCCCACCGGGTGAGCGGGGGCGGAACCGAGCCGGACGGTCCGGTGGAACGTCCCGGCCCCCTCCCGGTCGACCCCGCCACCGGCCGGGACGGGGCCGAGCCGGAGGCGGTGAGAGGATGCGGCGATGACTGCTCGACCGGCCCGCCGTCGGCTGCTGCTCACCGGTCTGCCGATCGCCGGCGTGCTGCTGCTCGGCGCCTGCACCACCGACCACGCCGGGATGGG